>NZ_JBLEBI010000099.1:0-23959 GCF_047340315.1 Streptomyces sp. AF1A | reverse complement strand
CGCGTTCGGCGGCCGCGCCCATCAGGGCGACCTGTACGACGCCCTGCCGGCCGGCCTGCGCGGTCGCGTCGGCGTCCTGACGGCGAACGTGCCCTACGTGCCCACCACCGAGGTGCCGCTGCTGCCGGCCGAGGCCCGCGACCACGAGCCACGGGCCGCCCTGGACGGTGGCGCGGACGGCCTCGACGTGCTGCGCCGGGTCGCCGCCGGGGCGGCCCAGTGGCTGGCGCCCGGCGGCTGCCTGCTGTCCGAGACGAGCGAGCGTCAGGCGCCCGCCGCGGTCGAGGCGTTCACCCGGGCCGGCCTGGCGACCCGTCTGGCCGTCTGCGAGGAGCTGCACGCGCACGTGGTGATCGGCGTTCTGCGCTGAGACCGGCCGCGTGAACCGCCCCGGCGGTCAGGGGAGTTCGTGCGCCCGGGCGATGAGCAGGGCCACGTCGTCGTGGTTGTCGGGGTGGTGCAGGGTCCGCAGGAGCAGGTCGCAGACCTCCTCGAGCGGGCGGGTGGGGTCGTCGAGCAGGGACAGCAGGAAGTCCAGCCGCTCGTCCAGCGAGTTGCGGCGGGTCTCCACCAGCCCGTCGGTGTAGAACACCAGCTCGTCACCGGGCTCGAAGTCGACGGTGACGGTGGAGAATTCGACGCCGCCGACGCCGAGCGGCACCCCGGTGGGCAGGTCCAGCAGCTCCGGCGGGTGGCCCGGCCGTACCCGGGCGGGCGGCAGATGGCCGGCGTTCGCGATCCGGCACTGCCGCAGATACGGGTCGTGGACGGCGTACACGCAGGTCGCGATGGAGTGGTCCAGCGCCGACGTCGTCTTGTCCAGGTGCTCCAGGAGCAGCGCCGGGTCGAGGCCGAGCGCGGCCAGCGTGGTGGTCGCGGTGCGCAGCCGGCCCATCGTCGCGGCGGCGCTGATCCCGCTGCCCATGACGTCGCCCACCACGAGGGCGGTCCTGCCGCCCTCCAGCGGGATGACGTCGAACCAGTCGCCGCCGACCTCGCTGGTGGCGCCGGCCGGCTGGTAGCGCGAGGCGACCTCCAGGCCGGTGGTCACCGGCGGATGGCCCGGCAGAAGGCTGCGCTGCAGGGTGAGGGCGGTGTTGCGGGCGTTCTGGTACCAGCGCGCGTTGTCGATCTGGACGGCCGCCCGGGCGGCGAGTTCCCGGGCGAGCAGGACGTCGTCCTCGTCGAACGGCGCCGGATTGCGGGTGCGTTTGAGGTCGAGCGCGCCCAGCACCTCCCCGCGCGCGATGAGCGGGACGGCGAGATACGAGTGCAGGCCCGCCCGGCCGAGCAGCACGGCCGCCTCGGGGGAGCCGGCGATGCGCGGCAGGTCCTCGTCCTTCACCTGCGCCACCAGCACCGCCTCACCGGTGCGCACGCACTCGGTGACCAGGCGGTCGGGCGCGTACCGGGCGATCCGTCCGGGCGGGTCGGCCGCCCGGACGGCGTCCGTCTCGTCGTCCGGGTGCAGCGCGAAGGCCCGGATCACCGCGGCCTCCGACGGGCCGAGGGTGCTGGGCCGGCCCGCCACGACGGCGTCCAGCAGGTCCACGGCCGCCAGGTCGGCCAGTTCGGGCACCGCGACCTCGGCCAGCTCGCGGGCGGTGCGCTCCAGATCCAGCGTCGTCCCGATCCGGGCGGAGGCGTCGGCGACCACCGCGAGCCTGCGCCGCGCGGCCTCCGCCTCGAGGGAGGCACGGTGCTGCTCGGTGATGTCGAGGAGCGAGCACGCCACGCCGAGCACATTGCCCATGGCGTCTTCCAGGCGGTACAGCGACACCGCCCACGTGTGGTCCGTGTCCGGGTCGGCGGGGGTGCGGCCGACGAGCACGTCGTCGATCACCGGCACACCCGTGTCCAGCACCCGGCGCGCGGTGGCCTCCAGCGCGTCCGTGTCCCACTGCGGCAGCACCTCGCGCAGGGGGCGCCCCACGTGCTCGGCGGCCGGAAGCCCGTTGATCTTCTCCAGGGCCGGGTTGACCGAGACGTACCGCAGCTGCGTGTCGAACACCGCGAGCCCCATCGGCGACTGCCGCACCATCCGCTCGGACAGCGCCACGTCCTGCTCCAGGCGCCGGACGGTCGACTGGTCGGCGGCGAGCCCGAGGGCGTACACCTCGCCGTGGTCGTCCATCAGCCGCATGTTGCGGAACTCCACCAGATGGGTGCTGCCGTCCTTGTGCCGGATCGGGAAGCCGCCGGCCCAGCTCTGCCCGGTGCTCATCACGTCGGCGAAGAGCTTGCCGACCAGCTGGATGTGGCGCTCGTGCACCATCAGCCGGGCGGCGTACTGGCCGAGCGCCTCCTGGGCCGTGTAGCCGAACAGCTCCTCCGCCTGCGGGCTCCACAGCACGATGCGGCCCTCGGTGTCCAGCACCACCGACGCCACGCCGAGGACGTCGAGGAGGCCGCCCGGCCGCACGGGTCCGCGGGCGTACTCGCCACCCTCCGCCCCCGGAGCCTCGGCTGGACTCATGCCACGCACCGCCTTCGCCCGTCCGCACGGCACGCCGTCCCCCGTGCCGGTTCCCCTTGTTCTACCGCGCTCACACCCGACTCTCCGAGGCCTTCGCCGTCTACCTCCACCATCTCTCAACACGGCGGCGGTCGTCCGCCGAAGGCGCCACGCCGGCGGTGCGCACGGTGCGGAGTCTTCCTGCCGAGACGGTACAGCGCGATCTCGCGCGCCGTGAGAGTTCGCGCTCATGTTGCCGTATTGGTCTGTACATGACCATGACGCCACGCCAGACTGTCGGCCGTTCGTGTGCCCCCACACCCGTCCGAGGAGTCGGCCATGCCCGCGTCCGCCCGGCAACGTTGTCACACAGTCCTCGCCGGACTCGTCACCCTCGCCACCGCCGCCGTCGTGTCCCTCGCCACGCCCTCGCCCGCCTCCGCGGCCGACGTCTGGACCGAGACCGGCTCCGACCGCGCCGACCCGCTGACCGAGAGCCAGGGGCTGACCTCGGTGGAGGTCCCGGCGAACAGCCCGAACCACTACACCGGCATCGGCACCATTCCGCTGAGCGTCGCGGTCCGCGGCTGGAACCACGTCGGTGATCCCGACGCCTCGTACGAGGGGTACTACATCGAGCCGTACCAGGCCGACTCCGGCAACGCGAAGATGTTCCGTGTCCAGTCGCCCGGCGGCGCCTGGTCGGAGTACGTCCACACGCTCAGCCCCGGCGAGGCCCTGAACAACTCCTGGGTGGCGATCTCGCCCGACGGCCAGTGGATGCTCTCCGGCGAATGGGGCACGATGACCCGCCTGCTGGTCTTCCCGACCCCGGGCGAGAACCCGGGCACCTCGCCCTCCGCGAACCTCCCGCAGGTCGCGACCGTGAACCTGGACCACGCGGTCCGTGACGTGCAGGGCTGCGACTTCTCCGGCCCGACGACCCTGCTGTGCTCCTCGGACGACCCGGACGGCAGCCTCTTCGGCGTGACCAAGCCGCTGCTGCAGATCGATTTGTCGGCCCGGCCCGGCGGCTCCGGCGACGTCGCCGGGCATGTCACCGCCTTGCGCCAACTGCCGCTGCGCAGCTCGTGCTCCGGCACGTTCGAGGCGGAGGGCATCGACTACGACCGGCGCACGGGCATCCTCAGGGTCATCGTCGTGTCGCCGGGCTTCTGCGTGCTCACCGACAGCAAGACGTACAAGTTCTCCCGCGGCTGAGGTGTGCTCCACGTCCCGGGGTGCTTTCCTGAGGGTGGACGCGGTTCGGCGGGGTACCCCGTTCCACCGCAGCACGGCCACGGAAAGGAGCGATCGATGGCGAACAGGGAAGGGTCGCATCCGGAAACCGTCATGGTGGAGATCAGCGGATGCTCCAAGGAGGACGCCCGCCTCGTCTTCGAGGCGCTGAGCTCCTGCTTCGCGTCCGACCGGGGCCTGGACGAGGTGCCTCAGCAGCTCCACGAGACCCGCCCCATGGTATGGCTCGGCACGTACGACGTCGCGGACGCCCGCGGGCAGCGCTGTCCGCGGGTTCACCTGGACTCGGCGGTGACGGCGGACGTCCAGGGCGGCTACTGGGCCGTGGACCGGTTCCGCCACACCCTGGACTCGATGTTCACCGTCCACGAGACCTGCACGGCCTCCGGCGACCAGGAGAGGGACCTCCACCTCCTCCTGGAGAGCCGCTGACCGATCCGGCCGATCCGGCCGAGAGGACCCTCGCGAACGCCCCGTACGGCTCCGCCGGCCGGGGTGTTCGCCGTGTGCGCGTCTTCGCAGGCGGTTGTGCAACTAGTTGCACAAAGGGGCGTGCTTCCTCTACAACAGGAAGCGACCGCACCGCGCACGGAGGGCCGCCATGAGCCGTTACCCGCATCTGCTGACCCCGCTCGACCTGGGCTTCACCACGCTGCCCAACCGCGTGCTCATGGGCTCCATGCACGTCGGGCTGGAGGAGGCCGAGCGCGGGTTCGAGCGCATGGCGGCGTTCTACGCGGCCCGCGCCCGCGGCGGCGTGGGGCTCATCGTCACCGGCGGCATCGCGCCCAACGACGAGGGCCGGCCCTACGAGGGGGGCGCCAGGCTGACCACCGAGGCGGAGGCCGAGCGGCACCGGGTCGTCACCGACGCCGTCCACCGCGAGGGCGGCCGCATCGCGATGCAGATCCTGCACTTCGGGCGGTACGCCTACCACCAGGACCTGGTCGCGCCGAGCGCCCTGCAGGCGCCGATCAGCCCCTTCGTGCCCCGGGAGCTGAGCGACGCGGACGTCGAGCGCACCGTCGACGACTACGCCCGCGCCGCCCGCCTGGCCCGGCAGGCCGGCTACGACGGCGTGGAGATCATGGGCTCCGAGGGCTACCTCATCAACGAGTTCATCGCCGCGCAGACCAACCGGCGCACCGACCGCTGGGGCGGCTCGTACGAGAACCGGACGCGGTTCCCCCTGGAGATCGTCAAGCGGGTCCGCGAGGCCGTCGGCGAGGACTTCATCGTCATCTACCGGCTCTCGATGCTGGACCTGGTCCCCGGCGGCTCCTCCCTGGAAGAAGTGATCACCCTCGCCAAGGCCGTCGAGGCCGCCGGGGCGACGATCATCAACACCGGCATCGGCTGGCACGAGGCCCGCATCCCCACCATCGCCACCTCCGTGCCGCGCGGCGCCTACACCTGGGTCACCAAGAAGCTCATGGGCGAGGTGTCCGTCCCCCTGGTGACCACCAACCGCATCAACACCCCCGAGCTGGCGGAGGAGTTGCTGGCCGGGGGGTACGCGGACATGGTCTCCGTGGCCCGCCCGATGCTCGCCGACCCCGACTTCGTCGCCAAGGCGGCCGCCGGCACCCCGGAGGCCATCAACACCTGCATCGGCTGCAACCAGGCCTGCCTCGACCACACCTTCAGCGGGAAGATCACCTCCTGCCTGGTCAACCCGCGCGCGTGCCACGAGACCGAGCTGGTGCTCGCGCCGACCCGGCTGAGGAAGCGCGTCGCCGTCGTCGGCGCCGGCCCGGCCGGCCTCGCCTGCGCGGTCTCCGCCGCCGAACGCGGCCACGCCGTCACACTGTTCGACGCCGCGAGCGAGATCGGCGGGCAGCTCAACGTCGCCCGCAAGGTGCCCGGCAAGCAGGAGTTCGACGAGACGCTGCGCTACTTCCGCCACCAGCTGGAGGCCCACGGCGTCGACGTACGCCTCGGCACCTGGGTCACCGCCGAGACCGTGGAAGGCTACGACGAGGTCGTCGTCGCCACCGGCGTCACCCCCCGCACCCCGGACATCCCCGGCGTCGACCACCCCCGCGTCCTCGGCTACCTCGACGTGCTCCAGGGCGGCGCCCCCGTCGGCGACCGCGTGGCGATCCTCGGCGCCGGCGGCATCGGCTTCGACGTCGCCGAGTACCTCACCGACGGCGGCGACAAGGCGAGCGAGGACCCCGCGACGTACTTCCGGAACTGGGGCGTCGACATGGAGTACCGGGCGCCGGGCGGCCTCGCCGCCCCCGAGCGGCTCGCCCCGCCCCGCCAGGTGCACCTGCTCCAGCGCAGGACCACCAAGGTCGGCGCCGGGCTCGGCAAGACCACCGGCTGGATCCACCGCACCGAGCTCAAGCACCGCGGCGTGACGATGGTGGCGGGCGTGCGCTACGACCGGATCGACGACGCGGGCCTGCACATCACCGTCGGCGAGGAGAGCACGGTCCTGGAGGTCGACACGGTCGTCCTGTGCACCGGGCAGGAGCCGCGTCGCGACCTTTACGAGGAGCTGGCAGCCGCCGGGCGCAGCGTCCACCTGATCGGCGGCGCGGACGTCGCGGCCGAGCTGGACGCCAAGCGCGCCATCAAGCAGGGCACGGAGCTGGCGGCGGCGCTGTAGGTTCCGCACGGGGCGTCCCTAGGATGAGGCCCATGTCACTCCCGCACGCGATCCTCACCGCCCTGCTGGAAAAACCCTCGTCGGGGCTGGAGCTGACCCGCCGGTTCGACAAGTCGATCGGCTACTTCTGGTCCGCGACGCACCAGCAGATCTATCGCGAGCTGGGGAAGCTGGAGGCCGAGGGCCTCATCCGCGCCCTGCCGGCCCAGGCACCGGCCCGCGGGCAGCGCAAGAGCTACGAGGTGCTGCCCGCGGGCCGCGCCGAACTGGCGCGGTGGACCGCCGCCGCGCAGGACCCCAAGCCGCTGCGGGACGCCCTCCTGCTGCGGCTGCGCGCGGCGGCGGTGGTCGGCACGACGGGCCTGGAGGCGGACCTGCGGCGCCATCTCGAGTTGCACCGGCGGCAGCTGGCCGAATACCAGGAGATCGAGAAGCGCGACTTCCCGCCGGACCGGGACGCACCGCAGGACCGGCTGCGCCATCTGGTCCTGCGGGCGGGCATCGACCTGGAGACCTTCTGGACCCAGTGGCTGACGCACGCCCTGACGGAGTTCGCCGAGCTGCCCGGCGCGGACTGAGCCGTCCTCAGAGCCGGTAGGGCTTCGTGCGCCGACGCAGGTACCAGCCCGCGGCGACGACACCGGCGCCCAGCAGCCCCGCGCCGACACCCAGGGTCAGCGTGCCGTAGTCGCGGGCGGCGCCGCCCAGGCCGCCCAGCACGCCCCGCGTCGGCGTCGGTGTGGCCCGCGGCGCGGTCGTCGCCGCCGTCGTCGCCGGGGGCGCCGACGACGAGGAGACGACCACCGACTGGCTGCCCGCCATGCTGCCGCTGGAGCAGACCACGGCCACGGTGTACGTCCCCGGGCTCACCCCGGTCCAGGCCGCGGACTGGCTCACGGTCGTGCCCGACAACGACACCTGCCGACCCTGGGAGAAGCTCGACTGACTGCTGGTGAGCAGGGCCGCGGTGCCCCAGCTGCCGTTGATCTGGGTGCACGCGCTGGTGACCACCGAGACGGTGGAGCCGGTGGTGCTGACGGCGATGCCCGAGACCGCCGCGGACGGTCCGGCGAGCGCGGCCGGGAGCGCGGCCGCGGCCACCAGGGTCACACCGGAGCGGAGCAGGAGTCTGGGGGTGCGCATCGTCTGGCCTCCTGCGGCACGGTCGGCGGTACGTCCCATGCGCCGCCGGGGGTCGGGAAACGTCCGTGCTGCCTCGGCAGTCAGCCAACGCGGCCGCGGGGCCGCCCGCACGCGGGCGGCGTCCGGCAGGGTGAGGTTTCCGCCGTGCGGCCCACCGCCGCCCGCCCCGGGGTGCGCACCTCGGCTGCCCGTGCTGACCGTCCGCCGCGCTTTTCAGCTGCCCGTGCCGAGTGTCCGCTGTGTCTCTCGGTCGCGCGTGGTGGGTGTCCGCTGCGCCGACCAGTCGCGCCCGTGGTGCCGGTGCGCTGCGCGACTCTCAGCCACCCGTGCTGACCGTCCTCTGCACCGACCAGTCGCCCCACGTGCCGTCCGGCAGCCGGGCCCGCAGCCGTACCCGGCGCGTCTCCCCGGCGACCCGGCCCACGTAGAAGCTGTGGTGCGCCCGGCCGCGCGGCGGAGGGCCGCCCCACACCAGCGAGGTGGCCGCGGCGCCGTCGAGCCGGATGCCGTACTCGGTGATCACGCCGTCCGTGCGCGGCGGGTCCCAGGACAGGTCGAGATAGTAGGCACCGCCGGCCCGGTGGGACCCGGCGGTGAAGCCGGTGGGCGCGGTGCCGCGGCCGTCGTCGACGCCCGGCGTGGTGAGGCGGACCGGGGCGCCGGCCGGGGAGAGGTTGTCGGCGGCGTCCCGGGCCCGCACGGTGAAGCCGTACAGGGTGGACGGCCTGAGCCCGGTGACGTCCACCATGTGCTGCGCACCGGGTACCTCCGCCGCCTTCGTGGAGCCGCGGTACACCTCGTAGGAGCGGATGCCCGGTCCGTCCGGCACCGCGTTCCACATCACGTGCACCGTCGTGGCGCTGCCGGCCCCTGCGGTGACACCGGTCGGCGCGCCCGGCGAGCGTCCGTCGTCGACGTCGGCGGCCCGGCCCCAGCCGCAGGAGGCGACGAGCAGCAGGGCCCCGCAGGTCGGCACCCACGGCAGGGGAACGCGTCGCACGGCTCTGCCTCCCCGGATCGGCATCGGCGGCACGGCAAAGGTCCGGACCAATATGGCCCCGTCGGTGCGGCCACGGCAAGGGGCCGATGGTGACCAAGCCCGGAGGTTACGTATGCTGAACGTCCCTACGGCTGAACTGCCCGAGAGGACAGGGAAGTTCATGCCTGTGGCGCGGAAACGCTGTCGTCGCCGAACCCGCGCCGACGCGGGCGGCCGGGGGCCCGAACGGCTTCGGCCCGGGCCCCCGGCCCCTGTTGTCATCGCGCTGTGGCGGCCGTCGCCCCACCGGGGTGCCCGATTGCTCCGATCGCCGCGTCCGCGTCCCCTCATGGGGTGTCAGAAACGTGCTCCATCCGGCCTCTTCGGTGCCTGACCAGTGGCCCAGCGCCCCTGCCCGGCCCAGAGTGTGCTGGATGTGCCCCGTGTCCCCTAGGAGAGGGTCCCTCATCGTGCGTGTGCGTGTCCCGTCGCTGACGCTGGCCGCGGCCGGTGCCGCCCTGATCGCCCCCGCCACGCTGCCCGCCCCGGCCGAGGCCGTCCCGCCCCTGCCGAGAACCGTGGCGCGCAGTGAGGGCGCGGTCACCGCCGCGGAACTGCTGGCACGGGTCGGGGAATGCGCCCAGACCTCCCACGGCCGCTTCCGCACCGACGCCGGCGGCGCCGCGACCGTGCCCGTCTGCGGCACCCCGGACGCCGTGTTCTGGAAGGCCGACCTGGACATCGACTGCGACGGCCGGCCCACCGACCAGTGCAACAGCAGCACCGACCCGCTGTTCGCCCCCACCACCGCCTTCCAGCAGTCCGACGGCCGCCAGCTGAACGCGGAGACCCTGCCGTACATCGTCGTCCCCAGCCCGAGCACGCTGTGGGACTATCGCGCGGAGGGCCTGCAGGGCGGTTCCGTCGCCGCCGTCGTCTACAAGGACCGGGTGCAGTACGCGGTCGTCGGTGACACCGGCCCGTACGACCTCATCGGCGAGGCCTCCTACGCCACCGCCCGCGGCCTCGGCATCCCCGCCGACCCGAGCACCGGCGGGGTCTCCTCCGACGTCACCTACATCGTCTTCAAGAACTCCCGGGCGGACCCGATCGAGGACCACACGTCGGCGATGGCGGAGGGGGAGCGGCTGGCGCGGCTGTTCGTGGCCAACACGAACAAGTGACGGGCCGCTCCCGCGGGGCGTCGGGTGGGGTCACTCTGCGCCGGCCGCACACGCTGTGCGCGACCCCGACCCCGACCCCGACCCGACCCGGACCCGACCCGGACCCCGACCCCGGCCGGGCCGGTCAGGGCCGGTGAGGGCCGGTGAGGGCCGGTCCCCGTTCGGGGTGCCGGGACGTCACACCTTGCGGTAGCCGTACGCCTCCGTCGCCGCGGCCTCCACCGCGGTCAGGTCGGCGCCGGTGGACGCCGTGACCACCGCGGCCACCGCGCCCTCCAGGAACGGCGCGTCCAGCAGGCGCGTGTTCTCCGGCAGCTCGTCGCCCTCGGAGAGCAGCGCCTTCACGGTGAGCACGGCGCTGCCGAGGTCGGTGAGCACCGCGACCCCGGCGCCCCGGTCGACCGAGGCCGCCGCGGCGGAGATCAGCTCGGCGCTGGTGCCGAGCCCGCCACCCTCCTTGCCGCCCGCCGCAGCGACGGGCACCTCCGCGGCCCCGCCCGCCAGGCCCTTGGCCAGCTCGGCGACCGAGGCGGCCACCTCCGCGCTGTGCGACACCAACACGATCCCGACCAGTTTCTCGTCGCTCACATCAGCCCTCCGCGGTGTCGGCGAGCGCGGCGATCAGCAGCGCCGACGAGGTCGCCCCGGGATCCTGGTGGCCGATGCTGCGCTCGCCGAGATAGCTCGCCCGGCCCTTGCGGGCCAGCAGCGGCGTGGTGGCCACCGCACCCTCCTCGGCGGCGGTCCGCGCGGCGGCGAAGCCGTCGCCGAGCGCGTCCACGGCCGGCACCAGGGCGTCGATCATGGTCTTGTCGCCGGGCGCCGCCCCACCGAGCGCCATCACCCCCTCCACGCCCGCCCGCAAGGCGTTCGCCAGCTCCGCCTGACCGACCTCGGCGGCATCGCCGAGCGACTTGCCGGCCCGGCGCAGCAGCGTGCCGTACAGCGGCCCCGACGCGCCGCCGACCGTCGAGATCAGCAGCCGCCCGGCGAGAGTCAGGACGGCACCCGGGGTGTCCGGCGCCTCCTTCTCCAGGGCCGCCCGCACGGCCGTGAACCCGCGCTGCAGATTGCTGCCGTGATCCGCGTCCCCGATGGGGGAGTCGAGAGCGGTCAGCCGCTCCGCCTCCCGGTCGACGGACGCGGCGGTCGCCGTCATCCAACGACGGAAGAAGTCGGCGTCGAGCACTGGACCTCCATACGTGGTAGGGGCGTTGAGAGCTGCGTCCGCCGTGTCACATCCCCCAGCGCAGCGCGGGGGTCTTCACCGGTGCGTCCCACAGCCGCAGCAGTTCCTCGTCGACCTGGCACAGCGTCACCGAGGCGCCCGCCATGTCCAGGGAGGTGACGTAGTTGCCGACGAGGGTGCGGGCCACGGCCACCCCGCGCTCGGTCAGCACCCGCTGCACCTCGGCGCTGAAGCCGTACAGCTCCAGCAGGGGAGTGGCGCCCATGCCGTTGACCAGCAACAGCACCGGATTGCGCGGAGGCATGTCCTCGAGGATCGCGTTCACCGCGAAGTCCGCGATCTCCCCGGAGGTCATCATCGCCCGCCGCTCCCGGCCCGGCTCGCCGTGGATGCCGATGCCCAACTCCAGCTCACCGTCCGGCAGATCGAAGGTCGGGGAGCCCTTCGCGGGGGTCGTGCAGGCGCTCAGCGCCACGCCGAAACTACGCGCGTTCTCGTTGACCTGACGGCCGATCGACTCCACCCGCTCCAGCGGCTGCCCCTCGGCCGCGGCGGCGCCCGCGATCTTCTCCACGAACAGCGTCGCCCCGGTGCCGCGCCGGCCGGCCGTGTAGAGGCTGTCGGTCACGGCCACGTCGTCGTTCACCAGCACCTTGGCGACCTGGATGCCCTCGTCCTCGGCCAGTTCCGCCGCCATGTCGAAGTTGAGCACGTCACCGGTGTAGTTCTTGACCACGAACAGCACCCCGGCGCCGCTGTCCACGGCGGCCGCAGCGCGCGCCATCTGGTCCGGCACCGGCGAGGTGAACACCTCACCCGGACAGGCGGCGGACAGCATGCCGTGGCCGACGAACCCGCCGTGCAGCGGCTCGTGCCCCGACCCGCCGCCCGAGACCAGCGCGACCTGCCCGGCCACGGGGGCGTCCCGGCGGACGATCACCCGGTTGTCCACGTCCACCGTCAGGTCGGGATACGCGGCCGCCATCCCGCGCAGCGCGTCCGCCACGACGGTCTCCGGCACGTTGATCAGCATCCTCATCGGTATCTCCTAGTGAGCCTCGCGGACGGGCCGCGCTGTCCGACGTCGAGCCGAGTTCGTTGATGGAGCTATTGGCAGTATCGACCTTGAACCACAGGAGGTCACGCGCACGCACGCCCCGTCACCGTACGCGAGGAGCGCGGCACCGTGCGCAGGCGTCGGCGCCGGCGGCCGCGCCCGGCCGGGGTGCCCGTCCGCATCGGCCGGGCCGACGGGGGAACTCGGGCGCCACACGGAGCCCGCCGACCGGCGGAGGAGGTGCCGTTGCCGTGGACGACTGGGAGATGTGGGAGATGCACGACGAGGTACGGCTGTCACCGCGCGAGCGCCTGGCGCTGCTGGAGATCGAGGCGAGCCTGAGGCGGGACCGAGGGTTCGCGCGCCGCATGGGCCCGCCGCGCCGCGGGGTCTGGCTGCCGCTGGGGGTGCTGCTGCTGGCCGTCGCGTCGGCCTTCGTGGCCGTGATGGGCATCCGCACCTCGGACCCCGCGCTGCTGTGGTGCTTCGCGCTGCTGTGGCCGCTGACCCTCTGTCAGGCGTTCCGCCTGCTGTGCCGGGCGGCCCGCCGCGGGGACCGGGCCGCGTCCCCCGCAACTCGCCGGCTGTGAACGGCCGCAGGTCGCGCCGCAGCCGTAGGCGCCCGCCGGCCGCCATGGCCGGCGGGTGCCTGCAGATCCCCACCGTCTTCCCGGTCCCACCGTCTTCCCTCGCCGGATCCTGTGGGCTGGATCAGGGCTGGATCAGGGCTGGATCAAGGCTGGATCAGGGCGGTCAGCCCTCCTTGCCACGTCCCGTCAGCGCGTCACGCATCCGGTCGACCAGGCCCACTCCCGGGGCCAGCAGCTTGTTCGCCGGGGGAGTGTCCGGGGCCGACGGGTGCGGACGGGTCGGTGCCATCTTCTTCGCGCGGCGGACCTTGTCACCGAGGTCCATCAGCGCGTCGGGGGGACAGGCGGCCTCCAGCCCGGGGAAGAGGTTCTGCTCCTCGTCCGTGATGTGGGACCGGATCTCGCTCATCAGCTGTGCCATGAGGGTGTCGAACCGCGGATCGTCCGCCGGGCAGCCCTCCAGATCCTTCATGATCTGCTCGGCCTCGGCGTGGTCCTCGATCTCCTTGTCGGCCATGGCGTCCCCGCCCTTGATGTGCTTGCGCACCGCCGGGTACAGATAGGCCTCCTCCGCGACCGAATGGCGCACCAGCTCGATCGTGGCCTGGTCGGCAAGGTTCTTGCGCTCCTCGGAGCCGGGCGGCAGCGCCTCGATACGGCCGAAGATCTCCTCGACCTCGCGGTGGTCGGTCGTCAGCTCCTGGATGACGTTTCCGCCGTGACCCATGTCGTTACCTCCTGAGAGAGACGCGGCGGCCGTGGGCGGCCCGCCGTCGCCGCGTCGAGTGCCCCGCGCACCGGGCGCTACACGGCTTCCCCACGCCGCTCGGCGCATCGAGTGGCGGACACCGGCCATCCGGCGGGCTCCGCAGAGCGCCCACGGCGACGCGTGGCCCGGAATGCCCGGATCGGCCGTCCGGCACGCCGGATCCACCGGATCCACCGGATCGACGACCGAGACTCCGGCCGCCGGTCGCCGACAGGCCCTGAACCCGACATGCGGCGCGGCGACTTGCGGCCCATGGGCCGGCCCGCACGCGCAGAGCAGAGTGTCGTACGCCTCGGGACGCGCCGCCCGCGGGGACGGTGCGCCGGGCCGGAATCCGGGACTCCACAGCGTGTCGTACGTGATACCCGCCCGGGCCGGCGCGGACGACACCTGCCGCTCGGCGCACACGTCCCCGGCCCTCGCCTCCCCGCCGAGGAAGAGGAAGCCGAACCAGCCGGTCAGCGGCGCCCGGGCGGGCGCCGCCGGCGTGCGCGGCGGCGTTGCCACGAGGTACTCGTGCAGGGCCTTGCCACGCACCGGAGTCGCGCGAGTACCCGGCCCGCCGGAGAATGAGAGTCCAACGTGTGAAGCCAACTGGCAGGGGAAGCCCCCTGCCGGTGCCGTCCAGCCAGCGGCGGCTCGACCAGGGCGGTCCTCGGGACCAGCGGGACATCAGCCCTCTCCTTTTCCTGCGCAGCGGGCCGGCGACTTTTCCCGCGCAGCGGGCCGGCGACGCCGGGCCCGGCGGACGCGGCAGGCGCCGAACACCCCACGCTGAAGCGGTTCCCGGGGCGCGGACGACGTGAACGAAGGACGACGAAGGAAGAGCCCCCATGACTGGTGACACACCGTTTCCCTGGCGGCGTGCCCTCGTGACGGGCGGCGCCGGCTTTCTCGGCTCCCACCTGTGCGAGCGGCTGCTGGATTCAGGTGTCCAAGTCGACTGCGCCGACAACCTGGTCTGCGGCCGCCGACGGAACGTCTGCCACCTGGAGGACCGCCCGGGTTTCCGGTTCGTGGAGTGCGACGTCTGCGCGGCCGACTGCGCGGCGCAACTGCCGGGACCGTACGACCTCGTCCTGCACTTCGCCGGCCCGGCCTCGCCCGCCGACTGCCTGCGGATGCCGCTGGAGAGCCTGGACGCGGGCAGCCTCGGCACCCGCAACGCCCTGGGGATCGCCGAACGCGACGGTGCCCGCTTCCTGCTCGCCTCCGCCTGTGCGGCGTACGGCGGCCCGCAGGCGCACCCGCGGCACGAGGGCTCCCGGGGCCATGTGAACCCCGTTCGCCCGCGCAGCGTGTACGACGAGTCGAAGAGGTTCGGCGAGGCCCTGGTCACCGCGCACGCCGGCACCAGGGGCACGGACGCCGGGATCGTGCGGCCGTCCCACACCTACGGGCCGCGTATGCGCGCCCACGACGGCAGCGCGGTGCCCACCTTCATCGCCCAGGCGCTGGCCGGGGAGCCGGTCACCGTGACCGGCGACGGCAGCCGGACCCGCTCACTGTGCTACGTGGACGACACCGTCGACGGCATCCTGCGGGTCGCCGCGAGCCGGTCCGCGCGCCTCGTGACCATCGGCGGCAGCGCGGAGATCACCGTGGCCGACCTGGCCCGCCTGGTCGTAGCCCTCACCGGCTCCCGCTCGCCGATCGCGTTCGTCGACCGGCCCGTGGACGACCCCGGCCGGCGCCGCCCGCACGCCACCCTCGCCCGCGAGCTGCTCGGCTGGTCGCCGCAGATCCCCTGGGAGGAGGGCCTGAAGCAGACGATCGCCTACTTCTCCGCCCGGCCCTGGGCACCGGTCCCCACGGAGGAGGACCCGGCACCGCAGTCCTGACGCCTCGAACGCCCGCCGCCTGGAGACCGCGCATGCATGTCCTCGGTATCAACGCCCTCTTCCACGAACCCGCCGTGGCACCGATCACCGGGGGCAGGGTCGCGGCGGCCGCGGAGGAGGAGCGGTTCTCGCGCCGCGAGCGCGGCGAGCGGCCCGTTCCCCACCCCGTCCGGGAGCTGCCCGAGCAGCCGGCCCGCCGGCGCCCAGAGCAGGCCGGCCTCGCCCCGTCCGGCCCGGGCGCCGCCGCCTGCTCCTACGACCCCGCGCTCGAGGAGGCCATGCCGGCGCCGGCCGGGCGGCTGCGGGAGCACACCGGCGAGGACGCGCTCATGACGGCCGGCGGTGTCGTACTGAACTGCCTGGCGAACACCCGGTCGTGGCGGGAGAGCGGCTTCCGGCACGTGTGGGTGCGGCCCGCCGCCCGAGGCGCCGGCGCGGCCGTGCACCTTGCCGGTACGGCTCGCATCCAGACCGTGGACCGCGCCGAGGAGCCCCTGGTGGCCCGGATGAGAGACGGCTTCGCACGGCGCACCGGACCGCCGGTGGCGGTCGGCACCAGCCGGAACACGGCCGGGCGGCCCATGGCCGACGCCCGCCGGGACGCCCTGGAGCGCTTCGGCTCGGCCCCCGTCGGCCTGCTGGTGCTCGGCCCGTTCGCCGTCCGCCGCGGAAGGGCCTTCGCATGACCGCCGCGCCCGCCTACACGGTCGTCGTCCCCACGATCGGCCGCCCCTGCCTCGCCGAGTGCCTGCGCGCGCTCGCCGCGGCCGACGGCCATCCGCCGCACGAGGTGGTCCTCGTCGACGACCGGCCCACCCCCGACGGCGATCTGCCGCTGGACTCCGCCGGGGTGCTGCTCGACCGCATACGGACCCTGCGCACCTGCGGCAAGGGCCGGGCCGCGGCCCGCAACGCCGGCTGGCGGACCGTGGAGACGCCCTGGACGGTGTTCCTCGACGACGACGTCCAGGTCCTCCCGGACTGGGCCCGGCTGCTCGCCGAGGACCTGCGGGAGGCCGGCGAGGACGTCGGCGGCATCCAGGGCCGGCTGCGCGCCCCCCTGCCCCCGGACCTCCGGCCCACCGACCGGGAGCACCGCACCAAGGGCCTGGAGAACGCCGCGTGGGCCACCGCTGACATGGCCTACCGCACCGAGGCGCTCGCCCGCGTCGGCGGCTTCGACGAGCGCTTCCCGCGCGCCTTCCGTGAGGACGCCGACCTCGCCCTGCGGGTGCAGCGGGCCGGCTGGTCGCTGTGCCGCGGCCGGCGGGTCACCCGGCACCCGGTGCGCCCGGCCCACTGGTGGGCCTCGCTGCCCGCACAGCGCGGCAACGCCGGCCACGCGCCGATGAACCGGCTGCACGGCCCGGACTGGTGGACCCGCGCCCAGGCGCCGCGCGGCCGGCTGCGCCGCCACCTGGTGGTCACCGGCGCCGCGCTGGCCGGAGCCGTCTGCGCCCTCGCCGGCCGCCGCCGGGCCGCCGGCGTCTGCGCCGCCCTGTGGACCATCGGCACCGCCGAGTTCGCCCTCGCCCGCATCCTGACCGGACCCCGCACCGCCCGGGAGATCGCCGGGATGCTCGGCACCAGCGTGCTCATCCCGCCGCTCGCCGTCCGGCACTGGCTGCGCGGGGCCCTGCGCCACCGGCGCGCGCAACCCCTGGGAGGCGCCGGGTGAACGCCGTATCCGCCGCGCTGTTCGACCGCGACGGCACCCTCGTGGCGGACGTGCCGTACGACCGCGACCCCGACCGCGCTGGCCTGCTGCCCGGCGCGGCGCAGGCCGTCTCGGCCGCGCGGTCCGCCGCACTGCCGGCGTGGTCGGCGACCAGTCCCGCATCGGGCGCGGGCTGCCTGACCGACACGGACGTGCGCCGGGCCGACCGGCGCGCCGACGAACTCCCCGGCGGGCTGGACGCCGGGGTGTTCAGCCCGCACGCCCCCGACGCCGGCTGCCCGCGCCGCAAACCGCAGCTTCGGCGACGTTCTGCCCACCGGTCCCGCCGTCCGAGCCCTCGCCGCCCACAGCGCGCACGTGACGATGCTGGGCGGGACTCACCCGCACGGCGGTAGGCCGGCTGACCGGCCGCGCGAGGCGACGCGCGGGCCGACGCCGGCCCGCCCGGAGGAGTCGTGGCGTCGGGCGCGTGGGAGGTCGGGGTGAGCCCCCGGTCAGGATGCGCCCGGCTGATCGTCCCACCGTGGAATCCGAGTTCCCAGGGCAGACGGTCGGCTGTCCGGTGCCCGCGTCCGCCCCGGAGGCGCCGCCCCGCTCCTTCCGCGGACCGTGCTCCGGCGGCGCCCCGAGGCCGGCCGGGTCGGCGTGCCGTGGGTGCGGGGCGCGGTCCACGAGTGCACCACGGCGGGGTTCCGCGGGGCCCTCGCCGAGTACGTCGAGGACGCCGGGCGGCCCGGAGAACACCCTCCGCTCGACCGGAGCGGGTCGTGCCCCGGCTGAGCGGACGGCGTGCGCTGCCCCGGACCGACCGCGCGACCGGCACCCTCGCCTTCTCCGGCCGTGCGCTGCCCGTCGTCCGGCCCCGGCCACACGTCCGGGCGTGCCGCGCACCGCCCTCCCGCCCGGTGTCCGCGTGCCCACCGATCCGGCGTCCGCCCCGCATGTCCCGGCAGCGGCGCGCCAGGGACCCGGCGGCATCCGCCGACCCCGGGGCGCGCCCGCACCGGACCGGGTGCGGTTGAGAGTCCGGCACCTGCCGTGCAAGGTGGTGGTTCAAGGTCGGGAAGCGGCCGTGCGAGCCCCTTCGGGCGACCTGTCAGGGTGATGCGATGAAAGCCTCTTCCGAACGGCCGGGCGCACCGGCCCCCCTGGTCATCGAGTCCTCCGTCGTCGAGGGGCTGCCCGCGGAGGGCGCACTGCTGCTGCGCATGTCCGGCAGCCTCGACGCCGACGGAGCCCAGGCCTGGGCGAAGGAGCTGCGCGGCCACCTGGAACAGGCGGACCGCGCCGGGCTGCGGCCGGTCCTCGACATGGCCCACGTGCAACTGGGCGGCGCCGCCGTGCTGCGCACGCTCAGCGAGACGACCCGGACGCGTTCCGGCCGCCCCGACCTGATCATCGTCCGGGCCAGGCCCGGCGTGCGCGAGGCGGTGCACCTGGCCCGCCTGCACGGCGTCCAGCTGTACGCCACCCTCGACGAGGCGCTGCGCGAACTGGCCCGCGCCGCCTCACGAGTCGAGGAGCTGCCCGCCTGGCGGTCGCAGATGGCGGACCCGCTGCGGCCGTCGTACCAGGACCTGCACCGGGAGGTCCGCGCGCTGCGCGCCCGGGTGCGCACCGCCCCGGTCATCGGCATGGCCCAGGGCACGCTCATGACCCGCTACGGCCTGCCGGACTCCGGCACCGCCTTCCGGGTGCTGCGCGAGACCTCGCAGCGGTTCAACGTCCCGCTGCGGGTGCTCGTCTCCGCGGTGGTGGTGGCCAGGCCACCGGACGGCGCGGTCTGGTTCCCGGGCCGCCGCCCGCTGCCCGTGCCGCGGCTGCGGATCCTGGGCCGCGGCGGCCGCGACCCCCGTTACCGCGGGCAGATGATCGACGCCGTGCTGCGTGAGGCTTTGGCCATCGGGCGGGCGCCGGCGGGCTACGTGCTGTGCGTGGACCCGGCCGTCAACGCGCTCATGCTCGAGACCCACTACGGCTGCACGGACGCCTTCCTCGACCAGTTGGTGCGCGGTCGGGACGACGGCACGGCCGAGGCGGTCGCGCGCGCCCGAGGACGGCGGGTGAGCGTGCCCGACGTGCCCACCGACGCACTGCTGTCCGACGACAGCCGCCGCGCCCTGCTCGCCACGGGTGCCCACGCCCTGCACTGCGTCCCGGTCCTGTCCTCGGCAGGCGCCTGCACCGGTCTGATCACCGTGCACTGGCCCGACGCCGGGCACCGGCCCACCCCCGCGCAGGCCAAGGCCTTCGGCCTGCTGGCCGCCGACACGGCTGCCTGGCTGGCCTGGTACCACCGCTCGATCCTCCTGAACGCGCTCGAACACCTCCATCGCAGGCTGACCCGCGCCGCTTCGTGAGCGCATGGGCGGGTCATCGGCTCCGCTGCCCCTGATCCCCTCCCGCCGCCCGCGGCCACACCGGCCAGACGCCTCGACGGCGCCCCGAGCGCGCCGGGGCCTCGCCGTCGTGCGGGGCCATACGCCGTCGTACGTCGTACGGCGGCGAACGCACGCGGCAACGTCCGTACCCCGGACCGGCGTTACCTCTGTACCGCAGGCGTTACCCTCCGGGTATGCGGATCTCCGTCTCCTCCGACATGGACGAGCCCGTGGCCCGCCTCCTCGTGACGGAGCTGCGGCGCCGCGGGCACGATGTGCGCACGCACGGCGCGCTGCGGCCCGGCGCCGACGCCCAGTGGGCGGCCTGCTCGGAGGCGGCCGCCCGGGACGTGGCCGAGGGCGCGGCCGACCAGGCGGTGGTGTGCTGCTGGACCGGCACCGGCGCGTCCATCGCGGCGAACAAGGTGCCCGGCGTCCGCGCCGCCCTGTGCCCGGACGCCGCCACGGCCGACGGCGCACGCCGCTGGAACGACGCCAACGTGCTCGCGCTGAGTCTGCGCCTGACCTCCGAACCGCTGCTGAGGGAGATCCTCGACGCGTGGTTCACGGCCGAGCCCAGCCAGGACCCCGAGGACCGGCACAACGTGGCCCGCGTCGACCGCCTGGACGCCGCGAGGAAGGGTTCCTAGGGGCGTACGACGGTCGGCGGGGCGGGGGATCGTGTCGTGGTCCGGTGTCAGTGGTCCTGGGTGGGCGGGCTGCTCAGTGGGCGCCGAGTCCGCCGCCGCCGAAGGAGCCGCTGGACCCCTTGCTCCAGCGCGGTCGATCCTTGGAGGGGCTCGTCCTCGAGTCCATGTTGGTCAGTTCGTAGGGCGTGAGCGGACGGCCGCCCTTGGTCACCTTGGGGACCTCGGCGGACTCCCTGTTCTCCCGGAGCTCGTGCACCGGCCCCTCCGGCGGCAGCTTCGGCTGCTCCTCGGGCCGCGGCCGAGGGGACTCGCGGTACTTGACGCGGGACGTCAACCAGAAGCCGCCGGCGAGCATCGCGAGGAGGCCCACGGCGATGATGAAGAGCACCAGGCTCATCAGGCCGCTCGCTGCGGCCAACTGCATCGATGCGCTGTTCATATGAAAGTCATACCCCGCCCAGAACTGGACGAACCGGACATCGCGCGTGACGTGCGACGGACGCAGGGCGACGTCGCTCGCGGTTGTGACGGGTCGCTGCCGTTCCGGCGCG
The DNA here is from genome assembly GCF_047340315.1 of Streptomyces sp. AF1A. Lineage (NCBI taxonomy): Bacteria > Bacillati > Actinomycetota > Actinomycetes > Kitasatosporales > Streptomycetaceae > Streptomyces > Streptomyces sp. AF1A. Next base: position 3,615 of record NZ_JBLEBI010000099.1, on the reverse strand, counting down.
GGACTCCCTCGCGACCGAGGTCGTCTCCCGTCCGGGCGGACTCGCGACCGAGGTCGTCTCCCGGCCGGGCGAAGGGGTTTGCGGCCCGGGGTCGGGGCTACCCGCACGATGTGACACCGCAGACTTCGCAGGAGCAGCTCTACCGGTTCCTCGAGGACCGTTTCACGTGTGCGCAGGCGTGTACGGAGTGTGCACGGGCCTGTGCGGTACGGGCCAGCCTCGTCGACCCGGACGGCACCGATCGCCAGGAGAGGGTGCGGCGGCTCGGCATCATGTGCGCCGAGGTGTGCGACGCCACGTGCCGGGTGCTGTGCGAGGAGACCCGCCAGGAAGAGGAGGGCATCAGGGTCCGGCTGGAGTGGTGCCGTCAGGTCTGCCTGGAATGCGCCCACGCCTTCGAGGAGCACCCCGGCGCCGAGTCGGCCGCGGCCGCCTGCCGGATCTGCGCCGAGGCGTGCACCGCCTTCCTGGAGACGCTGAGGTGACGCCTCCGGTGCGCGGGCCGGGCAGCGGAATCCGCCCGGGGCCCGCCCATTCCCAATTTCTGAAACACGTTCTACGGTGTGCGCCGTCAGGACCGCCCTTGGGGAGCCTGGAGGCGCCGTGCATCTCGACCACACGCCCGAGCAGCAGCGACTGCGCGCCGGACTGCGCGCCTACTTCGCCGGGCTGGTCCCGGACAACGCCTACGCGCGCCACGCCGATGCGGCCGCCCAGAAGCGGTTCTACCGCGACACCATCCGCCGGCTCGGCACGGACGGCTGGCTCGGCGTCGGCTGGCCGACGCAGTACGGCGGGCGCGGCATGACGGCGATGGAGCAGTTCATCTTCTTCGACGAGGCCGCGCAGGCCGGCGTACCGCTGCCGCTGATGGCGCTGAACACGGTCGGACCGACGCTGATGCGGTACGGCACCGACGAGCAGAAGGCCTACTTCCTGCCGCGCATCCTCTCCGGTGAGATCGACTTCGCGATCGGCTACAGCGAGCCCGACGCCGGCACCGACCTCGCCGCCCTCAAAACCCGGGCCGTCCGGGACGGCGACGAGTACGTGGTGAACGGGCAGAAGATCTGGACCACCAACGGCGACACCGCGGACTGGGTGTGGCTCGCCGTGCGCACCGACCCGGCGGCCCCGCCGCACAAGGGCATCAGCATGCTGCTGGTGCCGACCTCCGACCCGGGCTACTCCTGCACGCTGATCAGGACCCTCGCCTCCCACGACACCACCGCGAGCTACTACGAGAACGTGCGCGTCCCCGTCTCCCGCCGCGTCGGCGAGGAGAACCAGGGCTGGCGCCTGATCACCAACCAGCTCAACCACGAGCGCGTCACCCTCGCCGCCCACGGCACCATGGCCGTCCGCGCCCTGCACGACGTCCAGCGCTGGGCCGGCCGGACCAAGCTCGCCGATGGCCGCCGGGTCGTCGACCTGGCCTGGGTGCGCCGGCTGCTCGCCCGCACCCACACCCGGCTCGACGCCATGAAACTCCTCAACTGGCAGATGGTCTCCGCCGTGGAGGACCGCACGCTCACCCCGCAGGACGCCTCCGCCGTCAAGGTCTACGGCTCCGAGGCGCGGCGGGACGCCTATGCCTGGCTCATGGAAATCGTGGCAGCCGCGGGACCACTGAAGGAGGGCTCGGCGGGCGCCGTCCTGCACGGCGAACTGGAACGCGGCTACCGCTCGGCGGTCATCTTCACCTTCGGCGGCGGCAACAACGAGATCCAGCGCGAGATCATCTCCTGGATCGGCCTGGGCATGCCGCGGGTGCGGCGTTAGGACGGCGACCCGGCCGCACGCCCCGTGCCGGGGTGCGTGGCCGGTCGGCCGGGAGCGACCCGGTGGATCGCCAGGGCGTCCCAGCGGCGCACCTTCGCGTCCGAGGGCGCGCACACCAGGCGCCCGACGCCGGCCGCGGGGCGGGGCAGCGGGTGCTCGCCGCGCAGTGAGGTCCGCGTGAAGTGCCGCAGGCGCTCACCGCATCTGCGGTAGAACCGCAGCTGGGTGCGGCGGCCGAACAGCCGCCACCCGAGGCGGGTGACCGGGGCCAGGGTGGGGGCGCCCTGCGAGTGGCACGAGACAAGGAACTGCACCTCGCCCGTGTCGTGCCGCTTCACCACCGCGTAGGTGACCTTGCCCCGCTCCAGGTGCCCCTCCAGGGTCTCGTAGGCCCATCCCCAGACGCGGTCCGCGGCGTCGCGGGTCTCGTCGACGACCTCGGTGACACGCACCCCGCAGTAGAAGTGCATCCCGTGGAACCGGGCCTCGAGCAGCATGTCGCGCCCGAGCAGCGGTGCGGCCGGGTCGTACAGCGCCCGGACGATCTCCGGCGGCGAGAACTCGTAGTCGCGGACCAAACGGCAGGCGTGCTCCCAGGGGCCTCCCGGCTCCGGGAGTCCCGGCCGCTCCGCCGCCAGGTCGGTGCGGTAGGTGTCGATGTTCCAGGACGGCCGGCGCACCTCGTCGGCCGAGTAGTTCACGCGCGCGTCCGCGAGCTCGCGCCACAGGCGTGCGGCGTCGAGCCGGCCGAAGACCCAGTCACCCACGGAGGATCACTTCGGCTCCCGCAACGATTCGCCGATCAGCCACAGCGTCGGCGGCCACAGGCCCACGAAGAGCGCACGGCGCTCCGCGTTTCCCCGCTGCTCCTGGTCGACGGTCTTCGCGCGCACCCACAACGTCACGCACAGGCCGATCGCGGCGAAGGAGGCGAGGTGCAGGTGGGCGCTGCGCACACCCGCACGACGCAGGAGCCGGACCACCATGGGCGCCTCCGGGGTCGTCGCTTGTGTCAGCAACGGTATACCCGGGTATACACATATTCATGCTGTTTTATGACGATCTGAGGACGTGAGGGGCGCGGATGCCGCGATCGCGCTGCCCTCGGGGACTTGCCCTGCTCGGCCGGTGGCTCCTGGGCACGGTGCTGGTGAGCTGGCGCTATCTCTGGGAGACGACCCCCCTGCACCGCGGGGGCGAGTGCGAGGGCGACGAGCAGGACCGCCCGCCCCTGCTGCCGCCCGAAGTGCTGGACGACCGGGTGCAGTTGGCGGAGGACGGCTGCGGCCCCCTGTTCCACCGGCGCTTTTGGGTGCGCATCGCGGACACCGACGCCGACGCGGGCCTGCTCATGGGGCAGGTCTGCCGCAACTTCAAGCGCTTCGTCCCCGCGGAGGTCGTCGACATCCGCGGGGGTGAACTGCGCGACCACGGCCTGGACGTCGGGGACGAGTTCCTGGTGGAGATGCCGGGACCCTGGAACGGGCCCGTCCGGGTCGTCCACCGCGACGAGGAGTCCCTGCACCTGGTGACCCTGCGCGGCCATCTGGAGGCCGGGCAGGTGCACTTCCGCGCGCACCGGGACGACGACCTGCTCGTGTTCGAGATCGAACTGTGGGCGCGGGCCGCCGGCCGCCTGGTGCACCTGCTCTACTCGCACCTGCGGCTGGCAAAGGAGGTTCAGCTGAACATGTGGGTCAGGTTCTGCCAGTCCGCCGTCGCGGCCTCGGGCGGCCGACTGGTGGACGGAGTGCACATCGCCACCCGCCGGCTCGGCCCTTCCGATACGGCGGCGGTGCACACGACGCCCGTGGCCGCCGGAGCTGCCCGGGG
>NZ_JBLEBI010000098.1:0-24091 GCF_047340315.1 Streptomyces sp. AF1A | reverse complement strand
GGACCCCGGACGGGGCCCTTCCCCGTGCCCTGGGCTCGATAGGGTGGTGCACGAGAACGTACGAGTCGCTACACCTGTGTACGACTGTCCCCTAGGAGCGGCTGATGAGCGCTGTGACCCCCGCTGGAGGCGACACCGCGGCGGGCCGCTCCTGGCCCGCCCTGCTGAACGGCCTGCTGGACGGCCAGGACCTGTCCGCCGACGACACCGCGTGGGCGATGGACCTGATCATGCGGGGCGAGGCGACGGACGCGCAGATCGCCGGGTTCATGGTGGCGCTGCGGGCCAAGGGCGAGACGGTTCAGGAGATCTCCGGGCTGGTCCGCACGATGTACGAGCACGCGAACGTCATCGAGGTGCCGGGCCCGGCCGTCGACATCGTGGGCACCGGCGGCGACGGCGCCAGGACGGTGAACATCTCCACGATGTCCTCCATCGTGGTCGCGGGCACGGGCGCCAGGGTCGTCAAGCACGGCAACCGCGCCGCGTCCTCCGCCTCCGGCTCCTCCGACGTCCTGGAGAAGCTCGGGATCAATCTGAACCTGACCCCGCGGCGGGTCGCCGAGGTCGCCGAAGAGGCCGGCATCACGATCTGCTTCGCGGTGAAGTTCCACCCGTCCCTGCGTCATGTCGCCCCGGCCCGAGGCCAGTTGGGCATCCGGACGACGTTCAACGTGCTCGGTCCGCTGACCAACCCGGCCAAGGTGCGCGCCCAGGCGGTCGGCGTCGCCGACCCGCGGATGGCGCCCATCGTGGCCGGCGTGCTCGCCGAGCGCGGCAACTCCGCGCTGGTCTTCCGCGGCGACGACGGCCTGGACGAGCTGACGACGACGTCCACCTCACGGGTCTGGGTGGTCGGGGCCGGCAAGGTGACCGAGGAGACCTTCGACCCGCGGGAGGTCGGCCTCGAACCGGTCCCCGTGGACGCCCTGCGCGGGGGCGACCCGTCGTACAACGCGGAGGTCGCCCGCCGCCTGCTGGACGGCGAGCACGGTCCGGTGCGTGACGCGGTCCTGCTGAACTCCGCGGCGGCCCTGGTGGCGCTGGACCCGGCCGACGCCCCGCTCGCCGAGCAGCTCCGCGCCGGCATGGCCAGGGCGGCCGAGTCCATCGACTCCGGCGCGGCCAAGCGCGCGTTGGAGCGGTGGGTGGCGGCCAGCAACGCCTGACGTGGGCCGGCGAGCGTCCCGCGATCCGGACTCGGGTTGCGGGACGCTCGCCGGTTCCCGTACTTTCCCGTACAGGTCATGAGTGACAGTCATGAGGCCCCGGCCGACTGTCCGGCAACCCTCCGTCCGTGGCGGGGTGCCCCGGGTGAGGACCAGGCCGTAGGCAGCGAGGTCTACGGCAAGCGCGGACCCCTCGCACGCTGTCATCAGTGTGGGGCCAGGGGTCCTGGTCGTTCGAGGGAGCCTTCCGTGAGCAAGCGAATGCGATAGGGCCGCAGAGCCCCGCCTCCGCACACCCGCCCTTCTTCTCTTCTCCACGTACGCCCTTTCGCGTACGTTCTCACGGGAGTTCACCCATGTCTGTTGTCACCGCTGCCGCCGACCAGTCCGTTTGTGCCCCGCTGCCCGTTCTGGGGCGCGATGTCACCGTTCCGCTCGTCACCGGCGGCGAGGTCGCCTACGCGGCCCTCGACTACGCGGCCAGCGCCCCCGCCCTCCAGCGCGTCTGGGACGACGTCGCGGCCTACGCCCCCTACTACGGCAGCGTCCACCGCGGTGCCGGCTACCTCTCCCAGCTGTCCACCGACCTGTTCGAGAACGCCCGCAGGACGGTCGCCGCGTTCCTCGGCTGCCGCGAGGACGACCAGGTGGTCTTCACCCGGTCGACGACGGACTCCCTGAACCTGCTGGCCCGGGCCCTGCCCGCCGACTGCCGGGTGCTCGTCTTCGAGACCGAGCACCACGCCTCCCTGCTGCCCTGGCCGGACGCACAGGTCACCTGCCTCGACGCCCCGCGCACCCCGGCACAGGCCGTGTCCACCCTGGAGCGGGCCCTGGCCGACCGCGACCCGCACGGCCCGGCCCTCGTCTGTGTCACCGGCGCCTCCAACGTCACCGGCGAGCTGTGGCCGGTGCGCGAGCTGGCCGCCGCCGCGCACGCCCACGGCGCCCGGATCGTCCTGGACGCCGCCCAGCTGGCCCCGCACCACCCGGTGGACGTCCGTGAGCTGGACGTCGACTGGGTCGCGTTCTCCGGTCACAAGCTGTACGCGCCCTTCGGCTCCGGCGTGCTGGCCGGCCGCGCCGACTGGCTGAGGGCGGCCGAGCCGTACCTCGCGGGCGGCGGCGCCAGCCGCACGGTGACCCGGCGGCCGGACGGCGGGCTGGAGGTGGAGTGGCACGAGAGCGCCGCCCGGCACGAGGCCGGCTCGCCGAACGTCATCGGCGCCTACGCCATCGCCTCCGCCTGCAAGGCCCTCACCGAGGCCGGCTGGGACGGCCTCGTCGCCCGCGAGCGGCACCTGATCCGCAGGGTCCGCCAGGGCCTCGCCGAGGTGCCCGAGGTCAGGATCCTCTCCCTGTTCGGCGACGACGCCCCGCGCGTCGGGGTCCTCTCCTTCGTCGTCGAGGGCTGGAACAGCTCCCACTTCGCCGCCGCACTCTCCGCCGAGTACGGCATCGGCGTCCGCGACGGCCTCTTCTGCGCCCACCCGCTGGTACGCACCCTGCTGGGCACCGACCCCCAGACCCAGGGGGAGTGCGGCGCCCCCGAGGCCGCGCCCGGCGAGAAGTCCCTCAACGCCGTCCGCGTGAGCTTCGGCGCGGGCACCCCCGACGAGCACGTCGACCGCTTCGTCACCGCGGTCAGGGAGCTGGTGACCGAGGGCGCGCGGTGGACGTACCGCACGGAGGACGGCCGCTGCGTGCCGGCGGTGTGACCGGCAGGACCCTCCGGTGAGGCGGCCTTCAGGCGGTTCTTCAGGCAGGTCTTCAGGCGCTTCTTCAGGCGTTCAGGAGTCGAGCCCGATCGCGAAGGCCGCCTCCAGGTCGTGCTGGGAGTAGGTGCGGAACGCGACGTGCGTGTCGGTGGCCTCCACCCCCGGGATCTTGCTGATCCGCCCGGGGATCACGTCGGCGAGATCGTCGTGCCGGCGCACCCTGACCATCGCGATCAGGTCGTAGGTGCCGGTGACGGAGAAGACCTCGCTGACCGACTCCAGCGAAGCGATCTGCTCCGCGATCTCCGGAATCCGGTCCACGCTGGTCTTGATCAGAACGATCGCGGTGATCACGGCAGGTTCTCTCCCTCGGGGGCCTGAGCAGGGGCGGCTTTCACTCTAGCCCGCCCGTCTCCCGCCACCGCCCTGCGCAGGAGGCCCTTCGGGCCCACCCTCGCGCCGTAGCGCACCCACGCGTAGCCGAACCCCAGACCGAACCCCACCAGGTGCGCCAGATACGCCACCCCCGGCCCCTGCGTCGAGCGCTCCGCCGCCTGCCACTGCAGCGCCGCCCAGAACGGCAGGACGACCCAGGCGGGAAACCGCAGCGGCAGGAAGAACAGGAACGGCAGGAGACTGGTGACACGGGCGCGGGGGAACAGGTAGAGGAACGCTCCGAGTACCGCGGAGATCGCCCCGGACGCGCCGACCAGAGACTGCTCGGAGGTGGTGTTGGCGGCCGCGTAGCCCAGCAGGGCCAGGTAACCGCAGCCGACGTAGAAGAGGGTGAACTCCACCCGGCCCATCCGGTCCTCGGTCATCGCGCCGAAGACGAAGAGGAAGAGCATGTTGCCGAGCAGATGCACCCAGCTGCCGTGCACGAACAGCGCCGAGGCCGGGGTGAGCGCCTCCCGGAGCGGGTTGCGGAACAGCTCGGCCGGGACCACGCCCCAGCGGCGGAAGTACGCCCGCTGCGCGGCGAGCAGCGCGTCCCCGGAGCCGTACGCCTCGGTGAGCCCGGAGGCCGGGCCCAGGACGAAGATCAGGCAGCACAGGGCGATGAGGCCGTACGTCATCGGCGCCGACGCACCCCGCAGGGCCCTGAGTGCTCTGCCGGCCGCCGTGCTCCAGGTGCTGATCATGACTACAGAGCATGACGTAACCGGACGCAAGCTGACAGACCGCCTCGCCGCCGTGGACGGATGGGCGGCGGGCAGCCGCCAGGCCGTAGGGTTACGAGCCACACGCGTCGGGCGACGGCGCGCACGGAGACCGAGAAGGAAGCTGACTCCCACGATGACGGTTCCCCAGCCGACCGCCACGACCCGGTGGCGCTGCACCCTGTGCGGCAACCTCACCCGGTTCGACGTCACCCGCTCGTCCAAGGTCGTCGAGTACGTCCACCTCGACCTCGCCGGTGAGCCGACCGTGGAGGAGCGCGAGGTGGTCAGTGAGACCATCGAGTCGGTGCGCTGCCGCTGGTGCAACGCGGTGGACCAGGTGGAGCTCGTGGACAGGCCGGGCGCCTGAGCAGAACATCGTACTTGTATTGGGGTGTGACGGATGGTGGAGACCGCAGGCGGGGGGCCGGGCGACGGCACCGCTGAGGTGCTTGACCGTCCGCTGCCCGACCAGGTGCGCCGCAGGGTCGTACAGATCGTCTCGGACGGCTTCGGCAGGCTGACCGTGGCCGAACTGCCCGCGCAGCTGCGGCAGTACGCCCGGTTCGCCCCCAATCGCCGGGCGAAGTTCGCCGGGAACGCGATGGCGGCGGCGCTGGAGACCGACGCGCTGTTCCGCCAGCGGATCGGGGAGAAGTTCAGAGAGGCGCAGCCGGAACTCGCCGGCGCCCTCGAGGCCGGCTCCCCGCCCCCGGCCGGGGACCCGCTGGACGTGGCGGCCGCGGCCTACGTACTGCGTCCGGCGGGCTGGGTGAAGCTGGTCACCGCGGCCGGCGAGGAGGCCCAGCGCGCCGACGCCGAGCGGGCGGACGAGGAGAGCCGGGCGGAGCTGGAGCGGCTGCGCGGCGAGCTGGCGCGGGCCCGCGAGCACACCCGCGCCGAGACCGAACGGCTGCGTGCGGAGCTGGAGTCGGCGAGGAAGGAAGCGGAATCGCTTCACCGCAAGCTCCGTGCCGCCCTCAGCGACGTGAAGCGGGGCGAGGCCGCCCTGCGCAAGGCGCAGGGCGAGACGGACGCCCTGCGCGCCGAGGCGCAGGCGCAGGTGTCGGCCGCCGAGAGCGAGTCCCGCCGGCTCAAGGCCCGCCTCGGCGAGGCGGAGGCCGCGCTGGAGGCCACCCGCCGGGCGGCGCGCGAGGGCCGCAGCGTGGAGGACATGCGGGTGCGGCTGCTGCTGGACACCCTGCTGGAGGCGACCCAGGGCCTGCGGCGGGAGCTGGCCCTGCCACCCGTGTCCGTGCGCCCGGCCGAGACCGTCGACGCGGTGGAGCCGGGCCGGATGACCCCGAAGGACATCGCGGCGCGGGCCCTGTCCGAGCACGACCCCGCGATCCTCGACCAGCTCCTCGCGCTGCCGCAGGCGCACCTCGTGGTCGACGGCTACAACGTCACCAAGACCGGCTATCCGCAGATGCCGCTGGAGAAGCAGCGGCTGCGGCTGCTCGGCCAGCTCTCGGCGCTCGCCGCGCAGACCGGCGCCGAGGTCACCTGCGTCTTCGACGGCGCGGAGCTGGCCGCGCCGGTGCTGCTCGCGCCGCCGCGCGGGGTGCGGGTGCTGTTCTCCAAGCCGGGTGTCACGGCAGACGAGCTGATCCGCCAGCTCGTGCGCGCGGAGCCGCCGGGCCGTCCGGTCATCGTCGCCTCCACCGACCGCGAGGTGGCCGACGGCGTCGCGCGGGCGGGTGCCCGACCGGTGGCCTCTGCGGTGCTTCTGAAGCGACTGTCCTGACTGTCCAACGGGCATGCCGTATGCCCGATTCGGCACCATCGTCACGCAACGTAGTGTCAATCGCGCCTCACTGCATGTGAGTTGTGAGCAAAGAATGCATTGTGGGGCGGGGTTTTTTGGCGTGAGGATTTGAACTGATCACAAGTGGGTCACTAGGGTCTGGGCTCGAACCTCCGAACGGGTGATCACTCACAAGAAGGAGTTCCCCCTCCGTGGCGTCCCACCGTCGACCCAAGCAGCAGAGTCGCGCCCGCGTGACCGTGCTGACCACCGCAGCCGCCGCTGCCGTCGTGCTGAGCGCTAACGCCGCCAACGCCGCGCCGACTCAGAAGCTCAGCAAGGACCAGGTCAAGGCCAAGGTCGACGCGCTCTACGAGCAGGCGGAACAGGCCACCGAGAAGTACAACGGGGCCAAGGAGAAGCAGCAGAAGCTGCAGAAGGAAATCTCCACCATCCAGGACAACGTCGCCCGCGGCCAGGAGGAGCTCAACAAGCTGCGCGACGGCCTGGGTTCGCTGGCCACCGCCCAGTACCGCTCGGGGGGCATCGACCCCTCGGTCCAGCTCTTCCTGTCCTCCAACCCGGAGGACTACCTCGACAAGGCGTCCACGCTCGACCAGTTGAGCAGCCAGCAGGTCGACGGCCTCCGGAAGATTCAGGACAAACAGCGCGAACTGGCCCAGGAGCGCGCCGAGGCCGGCGAGAAGCTCAAGGACCTCGCCGCCACCCGCACCGAACTGGGCAACAAGAAGAAGGAAGTCCAGGGCAAGCTCGCCCAGGCGCAGAAGCTGCTCAACAGCCTGACCGCCAAGGAGAAGGCCGAGCTGGCGGCCCAGCAGGCGCGCGCCGACCGCTCCTCCAGCGAGCGGGTCAACCTCGGCGACGCCCCGCCCGCCTCCGGCCGCGCCGCGGCCGCCTTCGCCGCCGCTCAGAACCAGCTGGGCAAGCCGTACGTCTACGGTGCCACCGGCCCCTCCTCCTTCGACTGCTCGGGACTGACGTCGTACGCCTACGCCCAGGCCGGCGTCTCCATACCGCGCACCTCCGAGGCGCAGGCCACCATAGGCACCCGCATCTACAGCCAGAGCGACCTCAAGGTCGGCGACCTGGTCTTCTTCTACGGCGACCTCCACCACGTCGGCCTCTACGCCGGCAACGGCCAGGTGCTGCACGCCCCGCACACCGGTGCCGTGGTCCGCTACGAAGCGATGTCCGACATGCCCTTCCAGTTCGGCGTGCGGGTCTGAGACCGCCCGGAACCGGCCGCACGGGGGCGCCCGAACGGGCGAATCCCGCGGACGCGAGCTGACTCCACGCCCCGCCGATGACCTGCGTCAGCGGCGGGGCGTCACCGTCCGTCGCCACCGAGGCGTGTCGCCGGACCCCTTTCGCACGGCTACTGTCTGCCGCGTTTCCCCGGCGCCGGGGCCTCCCCGTCCCCAGGCGCCGGGGAACGTGACCTGTCAGCCAGCGGAAGGGGTACGGCAACCCGTGGGGTCCCATCGCCGCCTTGCACCGTCCGGAATCGACCGCGGCGCCGCCGCCCTGTGCGTGCTGTCGGCCGCGGCCGCCGCCCTCGGCGCCGTGCCCGCGCAGGCCGCGCCGCACGGCGACACCCGCGCCGAGATGGACCGGCTCTATCAGCAGGCCGAGCAGGCGACCCAGGCCTTCGACCAGGCGCAGGAGCGCGCGGACGCGCTGCGCCGGGAGGTCCGGGACGCCCAGGACCGCATCGCCCGCCGGCAGCAGGCCGTCAACTCCCTGCGGGAGCAGCTCGGTTCGCTGGCCGGAGCCCAGTACCGCGCGGGCGGCATCGACCCGGCCGTCGCGCTGCTCTTCTCCGACGACCCCGGCGACTACCTCGACAAGGCCGCCACCCTCGACCGGATCGGCGCCCAGCAGGCCGGCCGGCTGCACGAACTGCAGTCGGCGCTGCGTGAGCTCGCCCAGGAACGCCAGCAGGCCGCCGGCAAGCTCACCGAGATGGAGCGCAGCCGCAAGGCGGTGGCCGCGCACAAGAAGACGGTGGAGGGCAAGCTCGCCGCGGCCCGGCGGCTGCTCGACTCCTTGTCCCCGGCCGACCGCGCCGCCTACGACCGGGCCTCGCGCTCCGGCGGCGCCGACCGCCTCGACCTGCCCGACCTGACCGGCGCGGTGCCCCCCGACGCCCGCGCCGCCCTGGCCCTGACCGCCGCCCGCTCCGCCCTCGGCCGCCCCTATGTGTGGGGCGCCAACGGGCCCTCCGGCTTCGACTGCTCGGGACTCATGCAGTGGGCGTACGCGCACGCCGGGATCCAGCTGCCCCGCACCTCGCAGGAGCAGCGCTTCGCCGGAAGGCGGGTCCCGCTGTCCCAGGCCCGCCCCGGCGACCTGGTCGTCTACCGCTCCGACGCCAGCCATGTGGCGATGTACGTCGGCAACGGCCAGGTCATCCACGCCCCTTACCCGGGGGCGGCGGTGCGCTACGACCCGGTCGGCATGATGCCGGTCAGCTCGGTCACCCGGCCCTGAGCCCCGCGCTCGCGCCGTACCATCGGCAGGTGGCCGGCGGCAGATGGGTGAGAGGCGTCGGGGCGGTGGCCCTGTGCCTGCTGCTGCCCCTGGCCGGGTGCGGCGGGCACATGTCGGCCGACTCCGCCGAAGCCGAGGTGCAGCACGTGCTCGACCTGCGGTCGGCCGCCCTGCTCCGCCACGACGAGACCGCGTACGGCGCGACCGGCACCCGCACCGAGTACACCCGGCTGCGCGCCCTCCCGCTGGCCTCCTGGGCCTACCGGGTCGATGCCGTGCACCGCACCGCCTCCGGCGCCACCGCCGACGCCGAGCTGCGCTACCGCGTCGCCGGCTACGACCGCGCCCCGGTGGCCGCCCGCCGCACCCTCACCCTCGCCCGCACCGCCGACGGCACCTGGTACGTCACCGCCGACCTGCCCGCCGGGAAGGCCGGGCAGCAACTGTGGGACCAGGGCACGGTGAGCGCCGTCGAGGGCGCGCACAGCCTGGTCCTCGGCACCGGGCAGTCCGCCGACGGGCTGCGGGCCTTCGCCAGGATGGCCGACCGAGCGGTCCCGGACGTCTCCCGGGAGTGGGGCGTCGACTGGGCCCGCAAGGTGGTGGTGCTGGTTCCGCGCTCCCTGGAGGGCATGGCGGGCCTGCTCGGTTCGCCCGCCTCCAACTACCGGGGCATCGCCGCGGTCACGACCGGGGAGGCCGGCGGCTCCGGGCGGACCCCGGCCGACCGGGTGGTGGTGAACCCGGACGCGTACGCCGTGCTCGGCGACATGGGCAAGCAGGTCGTGCTGACCCACGAGACCACCCACGTGGCCACCCGCGCGCACACCACCGCCGCGACCCCGCTGTGGCTCTCCGAGGGCTACGCCGACTGGATCGGCTACCTCGGCACCGGCCGCGCCCCCCGGGAGGCCGCGCCGGAGCTGGCCCGGGCCGTCCGGGCCGGCCGGGTGCCCGCCGCGCTGCCCACCGACCACGACTTCGGCTTCACCAGCGACCCCACCGAACTGGCGCAGGCCTACGAGGGCGGCTGGCTGGCCTGCCGGATGATCGCCGCCCAGTGGGGCACGGCCCGGCTCGACGCCTTCTACCAGGCCGTCGGCGCCCACGGACAACGCTCCGGCGCGGTCGAGTCCGCGCTGAAGCAGGTCCTCGGGACCACCCCGCGGACCTTCACCGCCCGCTGGCGCGCCTACGTCAGGACCGAGCTGGGCTGAGTTCGCCGGGGCGAGGCGCGTCAGGGGGAGACCGGCGTCTGCGTCTCGCGGGCCGACTGGAAGGGGAGGCGGGCCGTGGGCGGGGCGGGTACCGTCGAGCGCCACAGGCGGCGGGCGGCCAGGAGCGCGGCGGCGGCCAGCAGGCCGTTGCGGACGAACAGCAGCAGGACGCCGTACCAGTCGCTCAGCACCACGTGCACGAAGCCGACCGGGAACTCCAGGACCGTCGCGAAGGACGCCGCCAGCACCAGCAGCGCGGGCCCCGCCATGCGGCTCGCCCGGTGGTACAGGCAGACCGCGGCCAGGCCCACCAGCCACACCAGGTACTGCGGGCTGATCACCCGGCTGGTGACCGTGAACAGCAGCGCCGCCGTGAACGCCGCGTCCGCCGGGGTGTGCGGCCCCAGCCGGACCGCCCGCAGCCGCCACAGCAGTAGCCAGCCGAACGCCGCTCCGGTCAGCGCCAGCGCCGCCGAGCTGACCTGGTCCACGTGCGGGCCGACGAACTCGACCGACCCGTAGTTCAGCAGCACCTGCCCGCTCCAGCCGAAGTGCCGCGCCACATGGAAGACGAGGGCGCCCAGCGACTCCACCTCGGTGCCCCGGTCCCGCTGGAAGGTCACGAAGGCGAAGGCCCCCGGCATGGACACCGCGAACGCCGCCGCGAGGGCGGACGCGGTCACCGCCGCCGACGCCCACGCCCGCCGCCGCACCGCACCGGCGAGCAGCAGCACGGGCCACACCTTCAGCATCGCCCCCAGGGCGGCCAGCGCGCCCATCACCCGCGGCCGCCGGGCGCCGGCGACCAGCGCCGCCACCGCCACCGCGGTCACCATCACGTCGTAGCGGGCGTACAGCGTCGGCCCGAGCAGCGGGGCGCCCGCCACCCACACCCAGGCGCCGCGCAGCGACCGGCCGGGCCGCCCCGCCGGGTACACGAGCAGGACCAGCACCGTCAGGTCGGCGAGGAACGCGAGGAGGAAGAAGGCGTGCGGGTAGGACAGGAAGGACAGCAGCGCCGGGGAGCCGATCGCGAGGGCGGCGGCGGGCGGGTACTGCCAGGTCACGTCGTCCAGCGGAAACGTTCCCTGACGCAGCACCTCGTACCAGCCGAGGTAGGTCACCGACACGTCGGAGGTGACGTCCGGGCCGGGGAAGACCCACACCCCGAAGACGAAGAGGAGCAGCACCACACGGGTGGCACCCCAGGTCGCGAGCAGCCATGCCAGGGAACGCCGGGCGTCCTTGGTCTCCACCTGATCCCCTGCCGTTCGATTCCCGATTCGATGTCCGCGTCGCGGGAACATGATGTCGTGCCCGGCTGTGGGCCTGCCACAGACTCGGCCGCCCCCGGCGCGGGACGGCCGGTTCGGTAGGGTCGGCGGCGATGCACAAGACCCTGATCGTCACCAACGACTTCCCGCCCCGCCCGGGCGGCATCCAGGCCTTCCTGCACAACATGGCCCTGCGCCTGGACCCCGGGCGGCTGGTCGTCTACGCCTCCACCTGGAAGCGCGGCCCGGAGGGCGCCCGGGCCACGGCCGCCTTCGACGAGGAGCAGCCCTTCACGGTCGTACGCGACCGTACGACGATGCTGCTGCCGACCCCGCAGGCGACCCGGCGGGCGGTCGGGCTGCTGCGCGAGCACGGCTGCACCTCCGTGTGGTTCGGGGCCGCGGCCCCGCTCGGCCTCATGGCGCCCGCGCTGCGCGGGGCCGGCGCCGAGCGGCTGGTGGCCACCACCCACGGGCACGAGGCCGGCTGGGCCCAGCTGCCCGCGGCCCGGCAACTGCTGCGCCGGATCGGGGAGTCCACGGACACCCTCACCTACCTCGGCGAGTACACCCGCTCGCGGATCGCCACCGCGCTGACCCCGCGGGCCGCCGGACGGATGGTGCAGCTGCCGCCCGGGGTGGACGAGAAGACCTTCCACCCCGAGTCCGGGGGCGCCGAGGTCCGGGCGCGGCTCGGCCTCACCGACCGCCCGGTCGTCGTCTGCGTCTCCCGGCTGGTCCCGCGCAAGGGCCAGGACACCCTGATCCGGGCCATGCCCCGCATCCTGGCCGCCGAGCCGGACGCGGTGCTGCTGATCGTGGGCGGCGGGCCGTACGAACGGGATCTGCGGCGGATGGCGGCCGAGACCGGCGTGGCCGGCTCGGTCCGCTTCACGGGCTCCGTCCCCTGGTCCGAGCTGCCCGCCCACTACGGCGCGGGTGACGTCTTCGCCATGCCCTGCCGGACGCGGCGCGGCGGCCTGGACGTGGAGGGCCTCGGCATCGTCTACCTGGAGGCGTCGGCCACCGGGCTGCCGGTCGTGGCGGGCGACTCGGGCGGCGCCCCGGACGCCGTGCTGGACGGTGAGACCGGCTGGGTGGTGCGCGGCGGCGAGCCGTCCGAGGCCGCCGACCGGATCGTGGCTCTCCTGGGCGACGCCGAACTGCGCCGCCGGATGGGCGAGCGCGGCCGCCAGTGGGTCGAGGAGAAGTGGCGCTGGGACCTGCTCGCGGAGAAGCTCGACAACCTGCTGTAGGGAGGGCCCTTGGCGGAACCGGAAAATCCGCCCATGCTGCGCGCATGACAGCAAAACTGATGCAGCGTCAGCTGACGAGACGTCACATACTCGGCATGGCCGCACTGCAGACCGCGGCCGCCCTCGGTCTCACCCGCGTGGGACTCCAGTCCGCCCACGCCGCCGAACCCGACGCCGTCGAGTCCGCCCCGGCCATCGTGGTCGGATCCGGCTACGGCGGCGCCGTCGCCGCCCTCCGCCTCGGCCAGGCCGGCATTCGCACCCTCGTGCTCGAAATGGGCCGGCTGTGGAACACCGCGGGCGGCGACGGCAAGGTGTTCTGCTCCACCACCGCCCCCGACCGGCGCTCCATGTGGTTCCGCACCCGCACCGAGGCCCCGCTCGCCACCTTCCTGTGGCTGGACGTGGTCAACAGGGACATCAGCCCCTACCCGGGGGTGCTCGACCGCGTGCACTACGACGCCATGTCGGTCTACGTCGGCCGGGGCGTCGGCGGCGGCTCCCTCGTCAACGGCGGAATGGCGGTCACTCCCCTGAAGGCCTACTTCGCCGAGCAGTTCCCGACCGTGGACGCCGACGAGATGTACGGCACCTACTTCCCGCGCGCCCGCGCCATGCTCGGCGTCAACACGATCGACCCGTCCTGGTTCGAGTCCACCGAGTGGTACCGCTTCACCCGGACCGCCCGGAAGGCCGCCGCCAACGCCGGCCTGAGGACCACCTTCGTGCCCAACGTCTACGACTTCGGCTACATGCAGCGCGAGGCCGCCGGCACCGCCACCAGGTCCGCGCTCGCCGGAGAGGTCATCTACGGCAACAACTTCGGCAAGCGCAGCCTCGACAGGACGTACCTCGCCGCGGCCCTCGGCACCGGCAACGTCACCATCCACACCCTGGAGAGGGTGACGTCCGTCAGCCGGGCGGCCGACGGGACGTACGTGCTGACCGCCGACCGGATCGACACCACCGGCGCGGTCGTCGGGACCGGGAGCTACGGCTGCACCCACCTGTTCCTCGGCGGCGGCAGCCTCGGCACCACCGAACTCCTCGTCCGCGCCCGGGACACCGGCGCCCTGCCCGACCTGGACCCCTCGGTGGGCGCGGGCTGGGGCACCAACGGCAACACCATGCTCGGCCGCGCCAACCACGTCTGGGACACCGTCGGCGCCGACCAGGCCACCATGCCCGTGATGGGCATCGACGACTGGGCCAACCCCGGCAACCCGGTCTTCGCCGAGATCGCCCCGCTGCCCATGGGGTTCGAGCACTGGATCAGCCTCTACCTGGCCATCACCAAGAACCCCGAACGGGCGTCCTTCCGCTACGACTCCGCCTCCGACACGGTCCGGCTCGACTGGACAGCCGCCCAGAGCGCCGTGTCGGCGGGCATGGCGAAGAAGCTGTTCGACCGGATCAACGCGGCCAACCTGACGATCTACCGGTACGACCTCTTCGGGTCCGCCGGCAAGGTCTTCGCCGACGACTTCACCTACCACCCGCTGGGCGGCTGCGTCCTCGGCAGGGCCACGGACGACTTCGGCCGGGTGAAGGGGTACGCGCGGCTCTACGTCACCGACGGCTCGCTGGTGCCCGGCAACATCGGCGTGAACCCGTTCGTCACCATCACCGCGCTCGCCGAACGCACGATGGCGCGGGTCCTCGCCGAGGACACCGCGCCATGACGCTCCCGAGGAAGGCCCGCTACTTGGCGTAGATCGCCTCGATCTCGCCCGCGAAGTCCTTCGCCACCACGTTCCGCTTGAGCTTCAGCGACGGCGTGAGGTGGCCCGACTCCTCCGTGAACTGGGAGGACAGAATGCGGAACTTCCGCACCGATTCCGCCTTCGACACCGCGGCGTTGCCGTCGTCGACCGCCGCCTGGATCGCCGCGTTCAGATCCGGGTCGTCCTTCAGCGACGCCGCGGTGGAGCCCGCCGGCTTGCCGTGCTCGGCGGCCCAGCGGTCCAGGAACTCCTCGTCGATGGTGATCAGCGCGCCCACGAACGGCCGCCCGTCGCCCACCACCATGCACTCCGCGACCAGCGCGTGCGCCCGGATCCGGTCCTCGATCACGGCCGGGGCCACGTTCTTGCCGCCCGCCGTGACGATGATCTCCTTCTTCCGGCCGGTGATCCGCAGGTAGCCGTCCTCGTCGAGGGTGCCGATGTCACCGGTGTGGAACCAGCCGTCGGCCAGCGCCTCCGCGGTTGCGGCCGGGTTGTTCCAGTACTCCTTGAACAGGTGCTCGCCGTGCAGCAGCACCTCGCCGTCGTCCGCGATCCGCACCACGGAGCCCGGCAGCGGCTGCCCGACCGTGCCGATCTTCTGCCGGTCCCACGGGTTGAACGCGGTCGCCGCGCAGGACTCGGTCAGGCCGTAGCCCTCCAGCACCGTGAAGCCGATGCCCCGGAAGAAGTGGCCGAGTCTCTCGCCCAGCGGGGCGCCGCCGGAGATGGCGTACTCGCCCCGGCCGCCGAGGACCGCGCGCAGCTTGCTGTAGACCAGCCGGTCGAAGACCTTGTGCTTGACCTTCAGGCCGAACGCCGGGCCGGAGGGGCTGTCCAGCGCCTTGCTGTAGGCGATCGCGGTGTCCGCCGCCTTGTCGAAGACCGCGCCCTTGCCGTCCGCCCGCGCCTTGGCCCGCGCCGAGTTGTAGACCTTCTCGAAGACGCGCGGCACGCCGAGGACCAGCGTCGGCCGGAACGCGGCCAGCTCGTCCGTGAGGTTCTTGATGTCCGGGACGCAGCCCAGCTTGATCGGCGCCATCATCGGGGCGATCTGCACCAGGCGCCCGAAGACGTGCGCGAGCGGCAGGAAGAGCAGGACCGAGCACTCGCCGGTGCGGAACAGCGGGCGCAGCCGCTCCACGATGTTGCCGCACTCGGCGAAGAAGCTGCGGTGGGTGAGGACACAGCCCTTGGGGCGGCCGGTCGTCCCGCTCGTGTACACGATGGTCGCCGGGTCGTCCGCCTTGGCGAGCGAGCTGCGCTCCTCCACCGTCCGGTCCGACACGCCCTGGCCGGCCCGGCCCAGCTCCTCGAGACCCCCGGCCTCGATCTGCCAGACGTGCTTCAGGGCGGGCAGCGACTCGCGCACCGACTCCACGGCCGCCGCGTGCGTGTCCAGCTCCACGATGCACGCGGTCGCGCCCGAGTCGGACAGGATCCACTGCACCTGCTCCGGGGAGCTCGTCTCGTACACCGGCACGGTGATCGCGCCCGCGCTCCAGATCGCGAAGTCGAGCAGCGTCCACTCGTAACGCGTCCGGGACATCAGGCCCACCCGGTCGCCGGGCTGCACGCCGGCGGCGATGAGACCCTTGGCGGCCGTGTGCACCTCGGCCAGGAACTCCCGGGCCGTCACGTCCTGCCAGACGCCCGCGACCTTGCGGGCGATGACGGCGACATCGGGATGCTGCGCGGCGTTTCTGCGGACGATGTCGGTCAGATTGCCGTCCGCAGGGACCTCGTACAAAGCCGGAAGGCTGAACTCGCGCAAGACTGCTGCTCCTCATAGGGCGCCGGCGCCACGACATCGTGTGATGCGACGGTGCGGTCCAAGGCTCGGGCAGGTGCTCGGGAATTCAGATGTTGAAATCCAGAGCACGACTGGACTGCCCGGACGTTACCCGCCGGTATGGCCGCTGCGACAGGGGGTTCCGCCGAGATGTTCGCTGCGTCACACGGGTTGGCGTTCCTTCGCGCACAGTAGTCCACGGCCGAACCGACCGGCGAGTAACCGAAGGCCCGGTCGGCACTGTTCACAAGGGCCGCCCTCCACCTACGCTTGATCACCATGGCCTCCACACCGTCCGGCAACCGAAGGACGCGCGTCCACGTGGTCAGCGACGTCCACGGCAACACCCGCGACCTGGCCCGGGCCGGCGAGGGTGCCGACGCCCTGATCTGCCTGGGCGACCTCGTGCTCTTCCTCGACTACGCCGACCACTCGCGCGGCATCTTCCCGGACCTGTTCGGCAGGGAGAACGCTGACCGCATCGTCGAGTTGCGCACCGCCCGCCGCTTCGAGGAGGCCCGCGCGTTCGGCGCCCGGCTGTGGGCCGGTATCGGCGCCGACCGGGCCGCGGTGATCGAGCGGGCCGTGCGCAGGCAGTACGCCGAGATGTTCGCCGTGCTGCCCACGCCGACGTACGTTACCTACGGCAATGTCGACATGCCGCCTCTGTGGCCGGAGTACGCCCGGCCCGGCGTCACCGTCCTCGACGGCCAGCGGGTGGAGATCGGCGGCTGGACCTTCGGCTTCGTCGGCGGCGGGCTGCGCACCCCGATGAGGACGCCGTACGAGATCGGCGACGAGGAGTACGCGGCGAAGATCGAGGCGGTCGGGGAGGTCGACGTGCTGTGCACGCACATCCCGCCGGAGGTCCCCGAACTGGTCTACGACACCGTCGCGCGCCGCTTCGAGCGCGGCAGCCGGGCCCTGCTGGACGCCATCCGCCGCACCAGACCGCGCTATTCGCTCTTCGGGCACGTCCATCAGCCGCTGGCGAGGCGGATGCGGATCGGCGCGACCGAGTGCGTCAACGTGGGCCACTTCGCCCGGACGGGGAAGCCGTGGGCACTCGAATGGTGACGGGAGTGAGCCGACGGCGTGGACGGGGTGAAGGCGGCAGGTCGGCGGCACGGTAGCCTTCACGCTGCACACACGTGCGCTGCCTGCGCACGCACGACTTCGGTCCGCATCTGGAGGAGCCAGGGCGATGGCGGAACACACCAGTTCGAGCATCACGATCGAGGCGGCTCCGGCCGACGTCATGGCGGTGATCGCCGACTTCGCACGCTACCCGGACTGGACCGGCGAGGTGAAGGAGGCGGAGGTCCTCAAGACCGACGCGCAGGGCCGCGCCGAGCAGGTCCGGCTCGTCATGGACGCCGGCGCCATCAAGGACGACCAGACCCTCGCCTACACCTGGACCGGCGAGAACGAGGTCTCCTGGACCCTGGTCAAATCCCAGATGCTCCGCTCCCTCGACGGCTCCTACCTCCTGAAGCCGGCCGGCGCGAGCGCCACCGAGGTCACGTACTCCCTCACGGTGGACGTCAAGATCCCCATGCTCGGGATGATCAAGCGCAAGGCGGAGAAGGTCATCATCGACCGCGCCCTCGCGGGCCTGAAGAAGAGGGTCGAGTCGGAGGAGAAGTAGTCACTCCGGTCACGCCCCGCGCACGACGGTACCGTTCACCCTCATGCGCACCATCCTGATCACGGGCCCGGGCGGCAGCGGCCGTACGACCATCGCCGCCGCCACCGCGCTCACCGCCGCCCGCGAGGGCGCGCGCACGCTGCTGCTGAGCGCGGACACCGCGGACACCCCGGGCACGGCACTGGCCTGCGCGACCGGACCGGCCCCCACCCCGGCCGCACCCGGCCTCACCGTCTGGCGCCCCGACGCGGCCGCCCGCTTCCGCGAGGACCTCACCGCCTTCCAGGACCGCGCCGCGAACGTCCTCGACCTCCTCGGCGCCGCCCGCCTGGACGCCGAGGAGGTCACCCCGCTGCCCGGCGCCGAGGAGCTGTCCTTCCTGCGCGCCCTGCGGGACGCGGCGCTGTCCGAGCGCTACGACCTCCTCGTCGTCGACCTGCCGCCCCTCCCGCAGGCCCTCGCCCTGCTCGCCCTCCCCGAGGAGCTGCGCCGCTACCTGCGCCGCCTGCTGCCGCCCGAGCGCCAGGCGGCGCGCGCCCTGCGCCCGGTCCTGGGCCGGCTGGCCGGCGTGCCCATGCCCGCCGACTGGCTGTACGAGACGGCGGCCCGCTGGGACGTCGAACTCGCCGCCGTCCAGGCCGTCCTGACCGACCGCGACACCGCCGTGCGCCTGGTCGCCGAACCCGGCCCGGCCGGCACCGAGGCCGTGCACACGGCCCGCCTCGGCCTCGCCCTGCGCGGGCTGCGCGTCGAGGCCCTGATCGCCAACCGGACCCTGCTGGAGGGCGCGCCGGACACCTGGCTCGCCCACCCGGCGCCCGACCCCGGCCCCGCGACGGGCCTCGCGCCCCTGCTGTCGCTCCTCGCCCAGCAGCGCAAGGCGCTCGCCGACTGGCAGGAGTCGTACGACGTCCACCCCGTCCCCCACCTGGGTCGCGACCCGCACGGCGGAGACGACCTCGGCGCGCTCGCCGTGCCCGCCGTCAAACCGGAACTCGACCCGGTGGAGTGGCCGGTCACCGACCGGATCGCCGAGGACGGGGTGCTGGTCTGGCACATCCCGCTGCCGGGCGCCGTGCGGGACGACCTGGACCTGATCCGGCGCGGTGACGAGCTCCTGATCACCGCGGGACCCTTCCGCCGCATCGTTCCGCTTCCGTCCGCGCTGCGCCGCTGCACGGTCTCCGGGGCCGCGCTGCGCGAGGGCGAGCTGCGCATCCGCTTCGCTCCGGACCCCGGCCTGTGGCCCGCCGCCGGACGGTGAACCGGGCGGCCCCCGTTCGGGTAACGTCGTAAGGGCGAACCGTAGTCAGGAGTCCGCCATGAGCGAAGAGCACCCCGCATCCGATCCCGTCGAGGAGCAGCCGCGGGCGACGGACGCCGACGCCTGGGCCACGGCCTGCGCCGAGGACCTGGAGGCCGAGAAGGCCCGCCGTCGCGCCGAGTACGGGCCGCCGCCGGGCTCGGCCGCCGAGGAACTGAAAAAGCTTGTGGACACGGTGGCCGACAAGCTGTCCGGACTCCAGTCACCGCTCCTCGGCGCCCTCGCCGGGCCCGCCGCCCAGCAGGTCGTGCGGCAGGTCGTCCAGCAGGCCAAGGCCGCCGTCGAGCCCGTCGTGGAGCGCAACCCGGACGTCTTCGACCACCTCGCCGCGGCCGGCAACGAGCTGCTGGCCGCCTACCGTTCGGCCGTCCAGGCCCAGGAGCGCGGCTGGACCGCCCGCTCGGCAGGGCTGGCCGACGAGTGGCGGGACGCACGGCGCGACAAGGGTGAGGGCACCGGCCCGGGCGAACGCATCGACCTGGACTGAAGCCCTCCCACGGCAGGGCCTCGGGTACGGTTGGCCGTAGCGGGGCTCGACCGAACTGAGGGATTCATGGGACTCACCATCGGCGTCGACATCGGCGGCACCAAGATCGCGGCCGGCGTGGTCGACGAGGAAGGCAACATCCTCTCGACCTTCAAGGTGCCGACCCCCACCACGCCCGAGGCGATCGTGGACGCCATCGCCTCGGCAGTGGAGGGCGCGCGCGCCGGGCACGAGATCGTCGGCGTGGGCATCGGTGCGGCCGGTTACGTGAACCGGCAGCGCTCCACCGTCTACTTCGCGCCCAACATCCACTGGCGCAACGAGCCGCTCAAGCAAGAGGTCGAGGCCCGCACCGGCCTCCCGGTCGTGGTCGAGAACGACGCCAACGCCGCCGCCTGGGGCGAGTACAAGTTCGGCGCCGGCAAGGGCCACCGCAACGTCATCTGCATCACGCTCGGCACCGGCCTCGGCGGCGGCATCATCATCGGCAACAAGCTGCGCCGCGGCCACTTCGGCGTGGCCGCCGAGTTCGGGCACATCCGGATGGTCCCGGACGGCCTGCTGTGCGGCTGCGGCAGCCAGGGCTGCTGGGAGCAGTACGCCTCCGGGCGCGCCCTGGTGCGCTACGCCAAGCAGCGCGCCAACGCCACCCCCGAGCGCGCCGAGGTGCTGCTGGCGCTGGGCGACGGCACGCCCGACGGCATCGAGGGCAAGCACATCTCCATGGCCGCCCGCCAGGGCTGCCCGGTGGCCGTGGACTCCTACCGCGAGCTGGCCCGCTGGGTCGGCGCCGGCCTCGCCGACCTGGCCTCGCTGTTCGACCCGTCCGCGTTCATCGTCGGCGGCGGCCTGTCCGACGAGGGCGAGCTGGTCCTGGACCCGATCCGCAAGTCCTACAAGCGCTGGCTGGTCGGCGGCAACTGGCGCCCGGTGGCCGACGTGATCGCGGCCCAGCTCGGCAACAAGGCCGGCCTGGTGGGCGCGGCCGACCTGGCCCGGGAGCCCGACCCGGTCATGTGACGCGGCCGACCGCAGCAGGGGCGCGGGGCAGTGCCCCCATGCGGCTTCGCCGCGTGGGCGCGACCAGCCACGAGGACGTGGCAGTCGCACACGGGACCTCGCGCCCCGACCGGTGGGGCGTACATTGATCCACATGGAGCCGCTCCCCAACTCCCGGACCGGACCGGACGGTTCACCCGTCCTGCGTGTCCTGAGCTACAACATCCGCTCGATGCGCGACGACACCGACGCCCTGGCCAGGGTCATCACCGCCTGCGCCCCCGACCTGGTCCTGATCCAGGAGGCCCCCCGCTTCTTCCGCTGGCGCAAGAAGCTGGCGCGCCTCGCGGCGGCCTCCGGGCAGGTGATCCTCACCGGCGGGGCCACCGCGGCGGGACCGGCGATCCTGTGCTCCCTGCGCGCCACCGTCGAGCGCACGGAGGACGTCCTGCTCCCGCGCACCCCCGGTCTCGACCGGCGCGGCCTGGCCACGGCGGTGGTCCGCTTCGGCGCCGCCCGCCTCGGCGTGGTCAGCTGCCATCTGTCGCTCCAGGGGGCCGAGCGTCACGAGCAGGGGCGCATGCTGCTCGACCGCCTCGCCGGACTCGGCGTCGAGCACGCCGTCGCGGGCGGCGACCTCAACGAGGGCCCCGGGGGCCGCACCTTCCGCCTGCTCGCCGAGCGCCTGCAGGACTGCCGGGCGGTCGCCCCCTGGGGCGGCGAGGAGACCTGGCCGCACAGCGAGCCCCCGCGGCGCATCGACGCGATCTTCGCCACCAAGGGCATCGAGGTGCTCGGCTGCGGCGTCCCGCTGGACCATCCGGGTGTCACGCGTCCCGACCTGGCCGCCGCGACCGACCACCTTCCGGTGCTGGCGGCGCTGCGCGTGCCGGCCGCCTGAGCCCGGTCCTCAGACCACCGCGCCGCGCCCGGGGTCGTCGTCCCCGTCGTCGTCGGTCCGCATCCGCGTCACCAGCGTCACGAAGCCTCCGACGAAGCCGCCGACGGCGAGGGTCGCCAGCCACCAGGTCATGTCCCAGCCGAGCAGCACGGCCAGCAGGAGCAGCACCGGGCCGCCGGTGACGCCCAGCCACGCGAACTTCGCGGTGGTGTCGGCGGTCGGCAGCGGCGGCGGCTCGGGCGGCACGAAGTGACCCTCGTCGTCCTCGTCGAAGTCGTCGTCCGTCGGCTCGGGGGCGATGTGGTCGCGCGGGCCGACGCCGGGGGCGAACACCACCGAGCTGCCCGGCGCCCGGGCGGGCCGGTGTTCCTCGGGCTCGTCGGCGCCCTCGGACGGGGCGTCCGGATCCGGCAGCGCGAGGTTCTCGACCGGCCTGAACGGCCTGGCTCCGGGCGGGTCCGGCGGCTCCTCGCCGTACCCGGCCACGATGGCCTGCCAGGCCGCGTCCTCGTCGAAGGGCACGCCCTGCTCGTCCGGCTCCCGGCCTTCCGGGCTTTCCCGGCCCTCCCGGCCCTCCCGGCCCTCGTGGTCCTCGCGGCCCTCGCGGTCCGAGTCGTGCTCAGCCAACTGCGGCCGTCCCTTCCTTGCCGACACTGGGTGCGAGCCGGCCGATGAAGCCGAGGCTCTCCTCGAAGATCCGGTCCGCATCCACGTCCAACGTCGCCACGTGGTAGCTGTGTTCCAGCCCGATCTCGGTGACGTCCGTGGACGACACCCGGCTCAGCACGCGGGCCGAGTCCGCCGCCGGGACGACGTGGTCGATGCGGCTGCGCAGCAGCAGCAACGGCTGGGTGACCTGGGGCAGCTCGCCGTCCAGCCGCCGCAGGAACCGGCGCAGGGAGTGCGCCGCGTGCAGCGGCACCCGGTCGTAGCCCAGCTCCGCCGCGCCCTGTTTGGCGATGTCGCTGGCGATGCCCTTCGTGGTGCGCACCAGGTGCCGGGCCACCGGGAGGGCGTACGCCGACAGACCGTGCACCTTGTTCGCCGGGTTCACCAGGACGAGGCCCGAAACCCGCTCGCCGTGCCGCGCGGCCAGCCGCAGCGCCAGGGCCCCGCCCATCGACAGGCCCGCCACGAACACCCGCGAACAGTGCTCGGCGAGCAGCCGCAGCTCCCGGTCCACCTCCGCGTACCAGTCCTGCCAGCCGGTGACCTGCATGTCCTCCCAGCGGGTGCCGTGGCCGGGCAGCAGCGGCAGCGACACGGTCAGGCCGTGCGCCGCGTGGTGCTCCGCCCAGGGGCGCAGCGACTGGGGCGAGCCGGTGAAGCCGTGGCAGAGGAGGACACCCACCTCCCCGCCCGTGTGGCGGTACGGCTCGGCTCCGGGGAGAACCGGCACCTTCGAGCTCCTGTCCTTGGAAGGGCCTCGCCGGCGGCCGGGCAAGGCGTGGAGAACGCAGCGGATGTGGTTCACCGTACGCGACCGCACTGACACCGACCAGGGTCGTCGGGTCCATTGACGGTCCTGCGGGTTAAGGTCTGTCCGACGGAAACAGGAGGCACACGGGTGTTGTACGGCACGATGAAGGTCGCCATCGGCGGGCCGCTGAAGGTCGCCTTCCGGCCCTGGGTGGAGGGCATGGAGAACATTCCGGCCGTGGGCCCCGCCATCCTGGCCAGCAACCATCTGTCCTTCTCGGACTCGTTCTTCCTGCCGGCGGTCCTGGACCGCAAGGTCACCTTCATCGCGAAGGCCGAGTACTTCACCACCCCCGGCGTCAAGGGCCGGCTCACCGCGGCCTTCTTCAAGGGCGTCGGCCAGCTCCCGGTGGACCGCTCCGGGGCGCGCGGCGCGGGAGAGGCGGCGATCCGCAGCGGGATAGAGGTGCTGGAGCGCGGTGAGCTGTTCGGCATCTACCCGGAGGGCACCCGCTCGCCCGACGGGCGGCTCTACCGGGGCAAGCCCGGCGGCCTCGCGCGCGTGGCGCTCGCCACCGGCGCCCCGGTCATCCCCGTCGCGATGATCGACACGGAGAAGATCCAGCCGCCCGGCAAGGTGGTGCCCAAGCTGATGCGGCCCGGCATCCGCATAGGCAGGCCCCTGGACTTCAGCCGCTACCGGGGCATGGAGCACGACCGCTTCGTGCTGCGCGCCCTGACCGACGAGGTCATGTACGAGATCATGAAGCTGTCCGGGCAGGAGTACGTCGACATGTACGCGACCGCCGCCAAGCGGCAGATCGCGGAGGCGGCGAAGGCGGCCAGGGAAGCCGAGAAGACGAAACCGGACGCCTGACGCAGGGGCCGGGGGACGGGGGGACATGCCCAGGCGCGAGCGCGTCATGAGGATGTCGGTGGAGGCGCCGCTGTGGCGTGCGCTCGCCGGCTATCGCGTGCTGACCATGCTGTACGCCATCGGCCTGTGTGCCACCGCGTACTCCGGCTTCGTGCACCCCTGGGTCGCGGTCTGCTACTACGCCGTCCTGGCCGTGTGGACCCTCGCCACCCTGCCCAGGGTGCGCAGCGCGGCGAGCTGCACCAAGCGCTTCCTGGCCGCCGACCTCGCCGTCGCCCTCACCGGCATCCTGATCACCCCGCTCGCCGACAACCACGAGCGGATCGCGGGCGGCGGCCCCACCCTGCCGTCGATATGGACGGCGGGCTCGGTGCTGGCCTTCGCCATCAAGGGCGGCTGGCGCTGGGCGGCCGTCGCCTCCACCGGCGTCGCCGCCGCCAACCTGATCGAGCGCGGCCGTCCCGCCCGGGACACCGTGCACAACGTGATCCTGGTCTGGGTGGCCGCCATCGCCATCGGCTACGTCGTGGAGGTCGCCCGCGCCTCCGAGCGCACCCTCGCCCGCGCCCTGGAGATCGAGGCCGCCACCCGCGAGCGGGAGCGCCTGGCCCGGGACATCCACGACGGCGTGCTGCAGGTCCTGGCGATGGTGAAGCGGCGCGGCACGGCCCTCGGGGGCGAGGCGGCCGAGCTGGGGCGGCTGGCCGGGGAGCAGGAGGTGGCCCTGCGCACCCTGGTCGCCGGCGGACTGCTGCCGGTCTCCCGGGTGTCGCGGGACGCGGCCGACGGAGCCGTCGTACGGGCCGTCGACGAACCGGACGACGACGGTCCGCTCGACCTGCGCACCCTGCTCGCCCCCTACGCCGGC
>NZ_JBLEBI010000097.1:0-24292 GCF_047340315.1 Streptomyces sp. AF1A | reverse complement strand
GAGGGCGGCGGCGAGCCGGCGGGCCTCGGTGGTGCCGCCGAGGACGAGGACGTGCGGGGGCATGGGGGTGAGCGTACGAGGTGGCGGGGGCCCGTCCGCCGCCCGGGCCGCTACCGTCGGGGCATGGAGTCCGTGGCGTCCGTGCGTGCCGTCCTGATCGACATCGACGGTGTCCTCACCGTCTCCTGGAAGCCGCTGCCGGGCGCGGTGGAGGCGCTGCGCCGGATCCGTGCCGCGGGGCTCGGGGTGGCGCTCGTGACCAACACGACGTCGCGCAGCCGGGCGTCGATCGCAACGACGCTGTCGAAGGCCGGCTTCGAAGTGGGCGCCGAGGACGTCCTGACCGCTCCCGCGGTGACCGCCGCCCACCTCGCCGAGCACTGTCCGGGCGCCCGCTGCCTGCTCCTCAACAGCGGGGACGTGGAGGCGGACCTCGGTGACGTCACCCTGGTCGACGACGATCCGGAGGTGGTCGTCCTCGGCGGTGCCGGGCCGGAGTTCGACTACGCGGCGCTGAACCGGGCGTTCGGGTTTCTGCAGCGGGGTGCGCGGCTGGTCGCCATGCACCGCAACCTGTACTGGCGGACGGAGGCGGGCCTGCAACTGGACTCGGGTGCCTTCCTGCTCGGGCTGGAGCAGGCGGCGCAGGTGGAGGCGGAGGTCACGGGCAAGCCGTCCCCGGCGTTCTTCGAGGCGGCGCTGGCCCGGCTCGGCGTGGGCGCGGAGCAGGCGCTGATGGTGGGCGACGACGTGGAGTCGGACGTGCTCGCGGCGCAGCGGGCCGGGCTCACCGGGGTCCTGGTGCGGACGGGGAAGTACCAGGACAGGACGCTGGAGAAGGCGAGCGGCACCCCGGACCACGTCCTGGACTCCTTCGCGGACGTCCCGGCGCTGCTCGGGCTGCGGCAGGCCGCGGACGGCTAGCGCAGGAGCAGTTGCGCTCCGCCGACGATCGTGGCGGCGATCACGAGTTGTTCGAAGAGCCGCTGGTTGATCCGGTTCACGGCCCAGGTGCCGAAGAGCGCTCCGGGCACGACGAACACCGCGAGCGCGGCGTCGAGGAGCAGCGAACGGCCGTCGATCAGGCCGAGGCCCGCGCTGAACGGCACCTTGGACACGTTCACGATGAGGAAGAAGAACGCCGACGTGCCCAGGAAGCCGAGCTTGCGGAAGCCCGCGGACAGCAGGTACAGGGACATCACGGGGCCGCCCGCGTTGGCCACCATCGTCGTGAACCCGCCGAGCACGCCGTACGAGCGCGCCTTCATCCGGCCCGCCCCGGTCGTCACCGCATCTGGCGCGTCCTTCGTCCCGCCCTCCTCCCGGCGCCGCCGCCACAGCGTGACACCGGCCATCAGCAGCAGGATCGCGCCGATCGAGATCCGTACGACGCCGTCGTCGGCCCACACCAGGAACAGCGTCCCGGTCACCACGCCGGCCGCGACGGCGGGGAACAGCCGCCACAGCGTGGGCCAGTGGGCGTGCCGCCGGTAGGTGAGCACGGCGAGCACGTCCCCCGCGATCAGGACGGGCAGCAGCACGCCGGTGGAGGCGCGGGCGGGCAGGACGGCCGCGAAGATCGCGAGGCTGACCGTGTTGGCCCCGCTCACGGCGGTCTTGGAGAAGCCGACGAGCAGGGCGGCGAAGGCGAGCGCGGCGAACTCCCAGCCGGATATGTGCCAGAGCGTCATCGTGTTCATGCGGAGACCGATGCTATGCACATGCATCGGCCCCGCGTAAGGACCGTCTCGCGTTTCGGTCCTCGACGGCCCGGCGCCCCAACGGCCGGTGGACCGCGCTCGCAGCTCGCGCTTGAGCACCTTCATGCCCGGCCCGAGCGACAGCGCGCTCCGCCTCGTTCACCCGGGCCCCTTTGCGGGAGCCCCCGTTGACGTGCGGCTAGTGCCGCTCGACCAGGACCGCGCTGCCCTGCCCGACGCCCACGCACATCGTGGCCAGCCCGCGCTCGGCGCCCGTGCGCCGCATGCGGTGCAGCAGGGTGGTGAGGATGCGGGCGCCGGAGCAGCCGAGGGGGTGGCCGAGGGCGATGGCACCGCCGGTGGGGTTCACCAGCTCCGGGTCGATGCCCAGCTGGTCGACGCAGGCGAGCGCCTGTGCGGCGAACGCCTCGTTGAACTCGGCCTCCTGCAGGTCGCCGATCTCCCAGCCGGCGCGGGCGAGCACCTTGCGGGTGGCGGGGACCGGGCCGATGCCCATCACGTCGGGGTGGACGCCCGCGGAGGCGCCGGCGACGTACCGGCCGAGGGACTCCAGGCCCAGTTCGTTCAGGGCCTCCTCGCTGACGAGGAGCAGGCCGGCGGCGCCGTCGTTCATCGGCGAGGCGTTGCCCGCCGTGACCGTGCCGCCCGGGCGGAAGACCGGCTTGAGGCGGGACAGCTTCTCCAGCGAGGTGTCCTCGCGGACGCACTCGTCCTGCTCGACCAGGATGCCGTCGGGGCGCTCGACGGGCAGGATCTCGTCGTCGAAGTGCCCGTTCTTGCGGGCGGCGGCGGCGAGTTGGTGGCTGCGCAGCGCGAACTCGTCCTGGCGCTCGCGGGACACGCCGTAGCGCTCGGCGACCTCCTCGGCGGTCTCGCCCATGGACAGCAGGCCGTGCAGGTCCTTCATGGCGGGGTTGACCAGGCGCCAGCCGAGGCGGGTGTCGTGGGTCTCGATGCGGTGCGGCAGCGCCTCGTCGGGGCGGGGCAGCACGAAGGGGGCACGGCTCATCGACTCGGAGCCGCCCGCGATCACGATGTCGGCCTCGCCCGCGGCGATCGCGCGGGCCGCGGTGGTGACCGCCTCGAGCCCGGAGGCACACAGCCGGTTGACGGTGGCGCCGGGCACCGACTCGGGCAGCCCGGCGAGCAGGGCGGCCATGCGGGCGACGTTGCGGTTGTCCTCGCCCGCCTGGTTGGCGGCGCCCCAGTAGACGTCGTCGATCCGGGCGGGGTCGAGCGCGGGCACGTCCGCCACCAGATGGCGGATCACGGTCGCCGCGAGGTCGTCGGGGCGCACCGGTGAGAGTGCTCCACGCAGTTTGCCGATGGGGGTGCGGCGGGCGGCCGCGAAGTGTACGGGGCGCACGGCTTCGACTCCTGACCTACGACTGACGCACAACCGACATACATCGCTGTGGGTCAGTACGGACCACGGCAGTACTTAATTAGCACTGCTAGTTTTCGACTATAGACCGCGGGGCGCTCCGCTGGGAAGATCCTCAGGGACCTTCACCGACGCAGCTGGAGGAGAGATGCACCACGTCCGCGAGCACGTCCTCGCCGGCACCCGCGGCGACCTCTTCGTCCGCGAGTGGCCTCGTCCCGAGCCCCGCTACCTGGCCCTGATGGTGCACGGCTACGGCGAGCACGGGGACCGGTACGCCGAGCTCGCCGCCGTGCTCACCGGCCACGGAGCCGCCGTGTACGCGCCCGACCACATCGGGCACGGGCGGTCGGCCGGCGAGCGGGTGGTGATCGAGGACTTCGAGGACGTGGTCGCCGACGTGCACACCGTGGCCGGCCTCGCCCGGGCCGCGCACCCCGGCCTGCCACTGGTACTGGTCGGCCACTCCATGGGCGGGCTGATCGCGGCCCGGTACGCCCAGCTGTACGGCCGGGAGCTGAGCGCGCTGATCCTGTCCGGGCCGGTGATCGGCGCCTGGGAGCTGCCGGGCCGGCTGCTCGCCATGGACGAGATCCCAAACACCCCGGTCAGCCCGTCCGCGCTCTCCCGCGACCCCGCGGTAGGCGCGGCGTACGCCGCCGATCCCCTGGTCTGGCACGGGCCGATGAAGCGGCCGACGCTCCAGGCGTTCGCCCGGACCCTTGCGACGGTCGCCGAGGGCGGTGACATCGGCGCGCTGCCGCTGCTGTGGCTGCACGGGGACGACGACCGGCTGGTACCCCTGCCCGGCAGCCGGATCGGGGTGGAGCGGCTGAGCGGCGGTACCCATACCGAGCGGATCTTCCCGGGGGCGCGGCACGAGGTGTTCCACGAGACGGTGAAGAAGGAGGTCTTCGCGGAGCTGCTCCGCTTCCTGGACCGTACGCTGCCCGGCTGATCGGACCCCGCACCGTTCGCGGCCCCACCGATCGGCCCCGCACCGGGCGCCCCGCCTGACCAGCCACATCGCGCGCCACCCCGACCAGGCGCCGCATCGCGCGCCGCCCCGACCAGGCGCCGCATCGCGCGCCGCCCCGCTGATCAGGCCCGTTTGTCCCGTTCGACGCTGGGCACCCGCCCTTTCGGACGAGATTCAACGAAGCTCATGAGAGGGGGCGCACGCACCATGACCGTGGTGAAGAGCACGTTGCCCGAGGAGGCGCTCGACGTCACCGGCCGGGCCCTGCAGGACACCCTGGTGGACCTGCTCGGCCTGTCGCTGGTCGGGAAGCAGGCGCACTGGAACATCGTGGGCCCGCGGTTCCGGTCGATCCATCTCCAGCTGGACGAGGTGGTGGCAACGGCCCGCGCCCACTCCGACACGGTCGCCGAGCGCGCCGCCGCGCTGGGCGTGCCGCCGGACGGCCGGCCCGAGACCATCGCGGCGTCGTTCGGGCTGCCCGGCGCCAAGGACGGCTGGCTGCGCGACACCGAGGTGGTCGAGCTGATGGTCTCCGCTCTGAATACGGCCGTCGCGCGGCTGCGCGAGCGGATCGCGGCCACGGCCGAACCCGACCCGGTGACCCAGGACCTGCTGATCGGCATCACCGCCGACCTGGAGAAGCAGCGCTGGATGTTCGAGGCCGAGAACCAGCCACGGGAGTCCGCCGGCTAGCACGACCGCCTTTCTGCGGCGTGGTTCGAGGGAGCGTGATCGTCAGAGATGCGCCGAACGTAACGAGACCCGCGCGGCCCGCACAACTCCTTTTCGGCGGGCCGCGGCTATAGTCCGAGGACCCGGGCGACGGTCCGCAGCACCCCGTGCTCGTTGTTGGAGGGGGCCAGGTGGCGGGCCCGTCGTATGACCTCCGGGTGGGCGTTGGCCATGGCGAAGGACCAGTCGGCCGCGTCGAGCATCTCCAGGTCGTTGAGGTAGTCGCCGAACACCATGGTCTGGGCGGGGGTGATGCCGAGCGCGCGCTGCAGGCCGCGCAGGGCGGTGCCCTTGTTGGCGGTGCGGTTCATGACGTCCACCCAGTGCTCGCCGGAGACGACGACCTGGTGGGTGCCGGCGAACGGCGCGAGGGCCGGTGCGGTGGTGCGCTCGACAACGCCGAAGTCGAAGACCGCCACCTTGATGGGGTCGTCGTCGACGGCGGTGACGTCCTCGACGATCCGGTGCTCGACGTAATACCGGCGCACCTCCGCCAAAAAAGCCTCGTCGGACCGCTCGACGTACGCCGCCCGCTTGCCGCACACCACGGCGCCCGCGTCCACGCCCTGCGTGCCCAGCCGCCGCACCGTGCGGGCGACCCCGGCCGCGACGGAGCGGTCCAGCGGGTCGGAACTCAGCTCCGCCCCGTCCCGGACCACGTACGTGCCGTTCTCCGCGATGAACACCATGCCCTCGGCGACGTCCGCGAACTGCCCGGCCAGCGTGGCGTACTGGCGGCCGCTCGCCGGGCTGAACAGCACGCCGCGCCTGCGCAGTTCGGCGAGCATCGGCCACAGGCCGTCCGGGATTTGCTTGTGGTCGTCCAGCAGCGTGCCGTCCATGTCGGTGACGACGAGCCGGATGTCCGCGGGGCCGGCCGACCGGCCGGGGGCGTCGAGGAGGGTCGTGGGCGTGGCGGGCATGTGCTGCTTCCGGTCGGAGACGGGGTACGTGCCCAGTGTTCCTCATGGGCCGGAACGGCCCGGACGCGCCCCGAACCGCCCACAGTGCACGTTTGCCGGGACAGCGCGATCAACGAGCGGCACAATGACGGCGGACAGACAACCGCACGCGGGAAAGGGCGGCCACGTGACCGACGGCGACTCTCCGACGGCCGGACCGGCGAGACTGAACACCTCCGTGGCGCACAACGCCAGGGTGTGGAACTACTGGATCGGCGGCAAGGACAACTACGAGGTCGACCAGCAGGTCGGTGACCACGTCGCCGGGATGTTCCCGGTGATCCGGGCGGTGGCCCGCGCGGACCGGGACTTCCTGGCGCGAGCGGTGCGGTTCCTGACCACCGAGCGCGGCATACGGCAGTTCCTGGACGTGGGCACGGGCCTGCCGACCGTGGAGAACACCCACGAGATCGCCCAGCGGATCGCCCCCGAGTCGCGGATCGTGTACGTCGACAACGACCCGATCGTGCTGGTGCACGCCCGTTCCCTGCTCACCAGCTCCCCCGAGGGCGTCACGGACTACATCGACGCCGACGTGCGCGACACGGACGCCATCGTGCGGCGCGCCGCCGACACCCTCGACCTGGGGCGGCCGGTCGCGGTGATGATGCTGGGCATCCTCAACTTCGTCCTGGACACCGACGCGGCGCGGGACATCGTGCGGCGGCTGATGGCGGCGGTGCCCTCGGGCAGCCACCTGGTGCTCACCCACCCCACCTTCGACGCCGAGGTCGGCGGCGAGGGAAACGTCGCGGCGATGGAGTTCTGGAACGCCAACGCCACCCCGCCGATCACCGCCCGCAGCCGGGACGAGATCGCCTCCTTCCTCGACGGGCTGGATCTGGTCGGGCCCGGCCTGGTGCCCTGCTCGCAGTGGCGCCCCGAGTCGGCGTCCGCCGCCCCGGTTCCGCAGTTCGGCGCGGTGGCCGTGAAACCCTGACCCCGAGCACCGGGCGGAGCCCGGCCGAGGAGGACGTATGACCACCCTTGCCGACCCCGTGCCCGGCGGCCGGCCCGGTGATCTGCGCCGGGTCGCCGCGCTCACCGCCGGTCTGGCCGCACGGGGTGTGCGCGGCATCGTGCTGGCGTACGTGGACACCGCCGGCGTCGGCCGGGTGAAGACGATCCCGACGGCCCGGCTGGAGGCCGCCGTGTCCTGGGGCGTCGGGATGTCCCCGGTGTTCGACACCTTCCTCGCCGACGACTCGATCGTCACCACCGACGTCCTCGGCTCTCCCGACGGCGACCTGCGGCTCTACCCGGACCTCGACCAGTTGGTGGCGCTCGCCGGCCAGCCAGGCTGGGCGTGGGCGCCGGTGGACCGGATCACCCAGGACGGCGAGCGGCACCCCGGCTGCACCCGGACCTTCCTGCGCCGGATCGTCGCCGACGCCGCCGAGCGGCACGGCCTCGCGTTCAAGGCGGCGATCGAGATCGAGTGGGCGGTGGGGCTGGGCTCGGCGCCCGCCGGGGAGTTCGCGCCGGCCGCCCGCGGACCGGCGTACGGCGCGATCCGGCAGGTGGAGCTGAGCGACTACACGGCCGATCTGCTGGCCGCGCTCGCCGAACAGGGCGTGGACGTCGACCAGATCCATCCCGAGTACGCCGCCGGGCAGTTCGAGGTCTCGGTGGGCGCGCTGGACCCGGTCGCGGCGGCCGACCGCAGCGTGCTGGTGCGCCAGACGATCAGGGCGGTCGCCCAGCGGCACGGCCTGCGGGTGTCGTTCGCGCCCGCGGTCTTCGCCGAGGGCGTCGGAAACGGCGGCCATGTGCACCTGTCCTGCTGGCGGGACGGGGTGAACCTGCACGCGGGGGGCGCGGGCCGGTACGGCATGACGGCGGAGGCGGAGTCCTTCGCGGCCGGTGTCCTCGCCCGCCTCCCGGCGCTGACGGCGGTCACCGCGCCGAGCCCGGCCAGCTATCTGCGGCTCAAGCCCTCCCAGTGGGCGGGGGTGTTCACCGCCTGGGGCCGCGAGACCCGGGAGGCGGCGCTGCGGATGGTCACCGGCACCGCGGGCCGCCGCGACCAGGACGCCAACATGGAGGTGAAACCGGTCGACCTGGCCGCCAACCCGTATCTGGCGCTCGGGTGCCTGATCGCCGCCGGGCTCGACGGGGTGACGGCGGGCCGTCCGCTGCCCGAGGAGATCACCGGCGACCCGGCCCGGTTCGGCGGGGACGAGGCCGCGGCCCTCGGCGTGCGGCGGCTGCCCACCTCGCTGCCGCAGGCGGTGGCGGAGTTCCGCGCCGACGAGGTGCTGCGGACCGCGCTCGGCCCGGTCCTCGCGGACGCGGTGACCGCCGTACGGCTGGGCGAGGCGGCCGCCGTGGAGGGCCTCGACGACGCCCAGGTGGCGGCGGCCTACCGCTGGACGTACTGAGCATGGCCGCCCCCGGACCGGTCCACGAGGCCCTGGCCGCGCTGCCGCTGGTGGACCACCACTGCCACGGCGCCGTGACGGCCGACCTCACCGCCGGGCAGTTCGAGTCCCTCATCACCGAGGGCGCGGCCTGGCCCGGCGTGTCGCCCTTCGACAGCCCGGTCGGCATCGCCGTACGACGGCACTGCGCGCCGCTGCTGGACCTGCCCCGGCACGCGCCGCCGGCCGACTACCTGGCCCGGCGCGCGGACCTCGGCTGGCAGGAGGTCAATCGCCGCTTCCTGACCGAGGCGGGCGCCGAGACGTTCTGCGTGGACACCGGCTACGCCCCGCACCCGGTCACCTCCCCCGCCGAACTGGCCCGGGCCGCCGGAGCCGCCGCCTGCGAGGTGGTGCGGCTGGAGCAGATCGCCGAGGCGGTGGCCGCGCGGGGTGTGGAGGCCGGGGAGTACGCTGCCGCCTTCCGCACGGCCGCCGAGCAGGCGGTGCGCCGGCCGGGCGTGGTGGCGGTGAAATCGGTGGCCGCGTACCGCACCGGCTTCGCGCTCGCCCCGGACCGGCCGGCCGGGACCGAGGTGACCGGGGCGGCCGCCCGCTGGCTCCGCGCCGGCGGACGTCTGGCCGACCCGGTCCTGGTCCGGCACCTGCTGTGGACCGCCGTCGACCTGGGCCTGCCGCTGCAGCTGCACACCGGCTTCGGCGACGCGGACGTACGGCTGCACCGGGCCGACCCCGCGCTGCTCACCGACTGGCTGCACCTCGTCCGCGGCACGATCCCGGTGCTGCTGCTGCACTGCTGGCCGTACCAGCGCCAGGCCGCCTATCTCGCCGCGGTGTTCGAACACGTGTACCTGGACGTGGGGCTGGCCCTGCACTACACCGGCCCGGCCCGCGCCCGGGCGGTCCTGGAGGAGGCGCTGGAGATCACCCCGTTCCGGAAACTGCTGTACAGCTCCGACGCCTACGGTGTGGCCGAGTTCCACCATCTGGGTGCCCTGTGTTTCCGGCAAGGCCTCGCCGATCTCCTGGCCCGCCGGGTGGACGCCGACGAGCTGAGCCTGGCGGACGCCCTGCGGATCGCGGAATGGACCGGCCGCGACAACGCCCGCCGACTCTACGGACCGCCCGTATCCGAACCGGCCCGCGACCCCAGCGAACGCCCCACCCGGAAAGTATGATCAAGCAATGTCTGACATGACCGAGACCACGCCCGGCTGGCTGACCACGGACGAGCTGGAGATGGCCAGGGCCCGGATGCCGATCCTGTACGTCGAGGCCGTGCCCGTGCGCGTGGACGACAGCGGCGAAGTCACCAGCATCGGCCTGCTGTTGCGGATCGGCCCGGACGGCACGGTCAGCCGGACCCTGGTCTCCGGGCGGGTGCTGCACCACGAGCGGGTCCGCGACGCGCTGCTGCGCCACCTGGAGAAGGACCTCGGACCGGTGGCCCTGCCCCGCGTTCCGGCCTCCCTGCAGCCGTTCACGGTCGCCGAGTACTTCCCGACGGCGGGC
The DNA here is from genome assembly GCF_047340315.1 of Streptomyces sp. AF1A. Lineage (NCBI taxonomy): Bacteria > Bacillati > Actinomycetota > Actinomycetes > Kitasatosporales > Streptomycetaceae > Streptomyces > Streptomyces sp. AF1A. Next base: position 14,618 of record NZ_JBLEBI010000097.1, on the reverse strand, counting down.
GTCACCCCGTACCACGATCCGCGTCAGCACGCGGTGTCGCTGGCGTACATCGTCCCGGTGGCCGGTGACTGCCGCCCCCGCCAGGACGCGCTGGACCTGGTCTGGTTCAGCCCGCAGGAGGCGGCGTCGCCGGCCTTGCAGAGCGAGATGCCGGGCGGACACGGGGTGCTGCTGAAGCAGGCGCTGGCGCACGTGGGCCTGGTGTTCTGAGGTCCGGCGGCCGACCTTCCCGTGTACCAGGCCGGCCGGGCCGCCGGCCAGGGATCGCCGGCGGGCTTTCAGGTTGCGTTCAGGTGCGCGGCGGCCTGTGGCAACACCTGCACCAGAAGCCCCAAAGCAATGGCAAAGGGGGCTGGGACCAGGGCAGTTGCCCATGCGAGGGTTCGGCGCATGAGCACTGAGCACGTCCTGGACCACCGGACCGGCGGCCACGTCGGCAGGCGCATCCGAGAGAGCGCGAACAAGGTGCCGGAGGTCACCGTCTACTTCTGGATCATCAAGGTCCTCACCACCGGCATGGGCGAGACCGCCTCCGACTTCCTGGCCCACCTGCTGGGCCCGATCCCCGCGGTGGGCCTCGGCGGCCTCGCCTTCGCCGCCTCGCTCGTGCTGCAGTTCTCCGTCCGCAGGTACGTCGCCTGGGTGTACTGGACGGCGATCGTCATGGTCAGCGTGTTCGGCACGATGGCCGCGGACATCCTGCACGTCGGCCTCGGCGTGCCGTACGCCCTGTCCACGCCGCTGTTCCTCGTCGCGCTGGCGGCGGTCTTCGCCCTCTGGTACGCGAGCGAGCGGACGCTGTCCATCCACACGATCCGCACCCGCCGCCGCGAGTGCTTCTACTGGGCGGCCGTCCTGGCCACCTTCGCCCTGGGCACCGCCGCGGGCGATCTCAGCGCGAGCGCAGGTCTGGGGTACCTGGGCTCGGTCGTCCTCTTCGCGGTGGCCATCTGCGTCCCGGCCCTCGCCCACCGCTTCGGCGCCCTCGGCGCGGTGACGGCCTTCTGGACGGCCTATGTCATCACCCGCCCGCTGGGCGCGTCCCTCGCCGACTGGATGGCCGTGCCGGGCCGGCGCGGCGGTCTGGACTGGGGGCTGGGCCCGGTCACGCTGTCCTGGACGGTGGCGATCGTCGCCTTCGTGACGTTCCTCGCGGTGTCCCGCCGCGACGCCGAGCGCATCGCCTGACACCGGCCCCCGGGCCCCCGGACGCCGTGTCCCCCGCTCGGCACTCCCGGCGCGTCGCCCCGCGCGGGCGCCGCGCTGCGGCTCGACGACGGCCCGCAAGGCGCCGCCCGCGCCGGTGTGCCCCGCCCACCCCGTGGAGCGGACACCGGCGGCCACCGCGCGGGAGGCGCCGGCGCCCGGGCCGGAGCCTTCGAACGCACCGCCCGGCACCCGCGGCCCGACCCGGCCGCCGACGCGGTGGTGGGCAGGCCCGATCGGGACGCGCCCGGCCGGGTCTGCTCGCCGTGTCCCGGCTCAGGGCTTGCGGCGAGCCGCCCCCGAGCGGAAGCGCCGGTACAGCGCCGTGCCGCCGATCAGTGACACCGCGCTCGTGGCGGCGGCCAGCAGGGTGCCGTCCGTGCCGGTGTGCGCCAGCGTGCCCACCGGCGGCTGCGCCACCCTCGTGGAGACGGCCGGCACCGGCGCCGAGCGCACCGGCGGTGCCTGCGGCTCCGGTGCGGCCGGGGGCTCCGAACGCACCGGCGGGGCGACCTTCGTGGGCGGTGCGGGCCGGTCGGTGTCGACGGACCGGTTGCCAAAGACCGGATTGCCGATGCCCACGACGTTCGCGGTGTTGCCGCTGACGTTCACCGGCAGATGAACCGGCAGCTGGATGTCGTTGCCGGAGACGACGCCCGGCGAGTCCTTCGCGCCCCCGACGGCCGTGGCACCTCCTCCCGCCGGCTCGTCGCTCGTGACGGCACCGTCGTCCTCGTTGGCGCAGTTGTTGCCCATGGCGGGATTGAGGAGTCCCACCGCGTTCACGGTGTTCCCGCAGATGTCCACCGGGACGTGTACCGGCAGCTGCACCGTGTTGCCGGAGACCAGCCCCGGCGCGCCGTCGGCGGCACCGTCCGCCGCGGAGTCGGCGAACGCCGGCCCCACCACAGCCATCGCGCCCGAGGCGGCCGCGAGGGCGATCACACCGTTTCGGGTAACCCGTTTCATAGGTTCCCTGCCTTCCAGACTTTGTCGCGGGCACTCACCCGCATCCGGTGAACGGGGAAGAAACACCCGAGTTATGGCTTATCCACCTTTTGGCGGTGCCGGAGTGGTCCGGGAGGCAACTGGCGGGTGTGAGCGCTCAGTTCGAGTACGGGCGTGCCGGCTCTCCGGACATGGCCGAGGGGCCGTACCAGACTGCTCCGATACGACCCCTGACCTGCGCTTTCGCAAGTCGGGACGACAGGATTTGAACCTGCGACCCCTTGACCCCCAGTCAAGTGCGCTACCAAGCTGCGCCACGTCCCGATGCCGTTTGACCTGGGGTTTCCCCGGCCGAAACGCGCAGGGAAACAATACCGCACTCGGCTCGGTGATCGCGCCTCGCTTTCCGGGTTGACCTCAACTTTGGTTGAGGTTGCACGCTCGAGGACATGAGGATCACAGCGGACGACAGCCGCACGTACGGCTACGCGGACCTGCCCCGGCTGATGGGGCTCATGACCGGAGACGAGAAGCACGGCCCGGCGGCCACCTCCACGCTCGACGTGCTGTGGGTGCTCTACGACCGGGTGCTGCGGGTCACGCCGGAGCGGGCGGACGCCCCGGACCGGGACCGGTTCCTGCTGAGCAAGGGGCACGGGCCGATGGCGTACTACGCGGTCCTGGCCGCGAAGGGATTCCTGCCGGCGGGGTGGCTGCCCGGGTTCGGCGGGTACGACTCCCCGCTCGGGCACCACCCGGACCGGGTGCTGGTGCCGGGAGCGGAGATCGGCAGCGGGTCGCTCGGGCACGGGCTGCCCATCGGCGTCGGGACCGCGCTGGGCCTGCGCGCCCAGGGTCTGCACGAGCCGGCGGTCTGGGTGCTGATCGGCGACGCGGAGCTGGACGAGGGCAGCAACCACGAGGCGATCGCCTTCGCCGGGCCCGCCGGGCTGGAGCGGCTGCACACCGTCGTCGTGGACAACGCCTCCGCCAGCCACGCGCTGCCCGGCGGGATCGCGGCCCGGTTCGAGGCCGCCGGCTGGTCGGCGGTGACCGTGGACGGGCGCGACCACGCGGCCCTGTACGCCGCGTTCACCGCGCCCCATCCGGGCCGGCCGCACGTCGTCGTGGCCCGTGTCGAACCGAAGAACGCCTGATGGCCACCGTCCGTCCCGTCGCATCCGAGTGGAAAGGGTCCCTCGTCATGGACACCATGCGCGAACGCTTCGCCCCCGTCGTCTCCCGGCTGCTGGACGAGGACCCGCGGGTCGCGGTCGTCCTCGCCGAGATCGGCACGGACGGCTTCCGCGAGGCCGCACGCCGGCATCCCGGCCGCGTGATCAACGTCGGCATCCGCGAGCAGCTCCTGGTTGGGGCGGCGGCGGGGCTGGCGCTCACCGGGCTGCGGCCCGTCGTGCACACCTTCGCCGGCTTTCTGGTGGAGCGGCCCTTCGAGCAGGTCAAGCTGGACCTCGGGCACCAGGGCACGGGGGCGGTGCTGGTGAGCGCGGCCGCCTCCTTCGACTGGCCGGCCGGCGGCTACACGCACATGGCGCCCGGCGACGTGGCGCTGCTGGACACCCTGGACGGCTGGACCGTGCAGGTGCCGGGGCATCCGGACGAGGCCGAGACCCTGCTGCGGCACGCGGTCGCCGCGGGCGACGACAAGGTGTACGTGCGGCTGTCCGTGCAGTCCAACCGGCACGGCCGGATGATCGACGGCGAGCACCTCGTGACCCTGCGCGAAGGGCGCTCCGGCGTGGTCGTCGCCGTCGGCCCGATGCTGGACGCGGTGCTCGCCGCGACGGAGGGGCTGGACGTGACCGTGCTGTACGCGACGACGGTACGGCCCTTCGACGCGGCGGGGCTGCGCCGGGCCACCGCGACGGCGCGCACGGACGTGGTCCTGGTCGAGCCCTACCTGGCCGGTATCTCGACGGGCGCGGTGGCCGAGGCGCTGTCCGACATGCCGCACCGGGTGCTCGGGCTCGGCGTGGGACGGCGTGAGCTGCGTCGCTACGGCACGATCGAGGACCATGTGGCCGCCCACGGCCTGGACGCGACGAGCCTGCGGCGACGGATCGGCGAGTTCACGGGGTGTGCGTAGCCTGGTGCACCGGCGTGGCCCGGGGCGTCCCCGGCACGGCTGCGGGCCGCCGGGCCTCCAGCGCTACGCGGTCCGCCGCGAGCGGTGCGCGGGAGCCTGCGCGTCGGCGCGCACCAGGTCGCGTATCGCCGGGACGGCGAGCAGTGCGGCGGCCACGACCAGGCTGGTCGCGGCCGAGACCAGCAGGACGTGTCCGGCGCCCAGCGCCCCGGCCGCCGGGCCGGCGAGGGCCTGGCCGACCGGCATCATGGCCAGGGAGCCCGCCACGTCGTAGGCGTGGATGCGGTTGAGCACGTCGGCCGGGACCTGGGTCTGCACGCTCGTCGCCCACATCACCCCCCAGAAGGACATGCCCGCCCCCGCGAGCGCGGCCCCGGCCGCCATGGCCGGTACGCCGAGGCCCGCGCCGACCGCCGCCGGGAACCCGGCGAAGGTGAACAGGGCGAGCGCACCGGCCCGCAGCATGCGGCGGGGCCGCAGCCGCAGGGCGAACAGGCCGCCGACGACGGTGCCCGCGCCGAGGGCCGAGTTGACCAGGCCGTAGGCGCGCGGGCCGTGGTGCCGTACGACCTCGGTCGCCACCAGCGGGACGCTCGGGCCCCATACGGCGATCATGTAGACGCACCAGACGGCGATCACGCCCCACAGCCAGGTCCGCGACCTGAACTCCCGCCATCCCTGGACCAGGTCGGTCCGGAACGCGCGCATGCCGCGGCCGGCGGCCCCGGCGCCGCCCTCGGGCAGCGGCGGCAGCCGGAGCAGCAGCAGGCACAGCGCGCTGACCGCGTAGGTGCCGGCGTGCGCGGCGAACACGCTGCCGGGCGAGGCGAAGCCGACCAGGAGGCCGGCGGCGGCCGGGCCGGCGAGCTGGGCCGCCGACTCGGCGATGCGGATCGCGCCGTTGGCGCCCTGGACGTCGGCGGCGAGCCGGGGCACGGTGCTGGCCACACCCGGCTGGAAGACCGCGCCGGCCACGCCGTTGACGAAGCCGATGGCGCAGATCTGCCACAGCACCACGTGCCCGGTGAAGAAGAGGACCGAGGCCAGGGACTGGGTGCCGAGCCGGACGAGGTCGGCGCCGATCATCAGCCTGCGCGTGCTGAACCGGTCGGCGATCACCCCGCCGAAGACGACGAGTCCGGCGAACGCCGCGGCCGTCGACGCCATGGCGAGGCCGACCGCGCCCGCGCCGTACCCGTGCTCGAGCAGGCCGGCGGCGAGGGCCACGGGCAGCATGGTGTCGCCGAGGCGGGCGGCCGCCCGGGCCGCGAAGAACAGCCCGAAGGGGCGCGACCAGACCGCCGGGGCGACGCTCTCGCCGCGCCGCACGCCCGGGGCGACGCCGCCTCGCCGTGAGTCCGTTCCGGTCATGCAACTCCCCTCCCTGTCGGCCGTACCGCCCCCGCCCCGGGGCGCTCCCCCGCCTGTGGCCGCACGGGTGCCGCACCGCGTGCGCCGCGCGGGATCATGCCACGCACCGTCCGCGCCCACCGGTGTTTTTCAGTGGGCGGACGGCATCCCCAGGCCGGGATGGGCGTCCAGGAGCCGGGGCGGGGCCGCCTGCCGCCAGGAGTCGGCCAGGATGTCCCGCAGCTCGGCCTCGTCCTCCAGCGCGGCGAGTCTCACCCTCACCCAGGCGAACTGGGCCTCGTGGCCGGCGATCCAGAACTTCTCCGGTTCGGCCAGCACCAGTTCGTCCCGCTCGTCCTTCGGGCAGCGCACGGCGATGGACGTCTCGTCCTCGGGCAGCGTCGCGAACATCTTCCCGGCCACCCGGAACGTGGGCATGCTCCAGGCGACCTTCTCCGTCGTGTCCGGCAGGGACAGGGCGATACGGCGTACGTCTTCGGCATCCGGCATGCGACGCACGGTAGCCCCTGCCACTGACATTGATCCTGATACTCAGGTTCCGGTGGTTGTGACTCTGCCACTGACTGACGTCCTGCTGGACTGTCTTCTGGCTGCGGCCCCCAGGGGTCGACGGGGGGCCTCGCTTCTCCTACCCGGGACGGTGTCCCGGGCACGAGACGCACGCGTTACGGGACGGGAGTTGATACCGGTGAGCTCTCCTGTGGGAGTGTCCGCTCCACGTTCCACGGGTCTCTTGCGGAGCCTGGTGGCGGTCGCCGGCGTCGATCATGTGCGCCACCGAACCGGCAGGCGGCCTGGCACCATAGGCCGATGCCCGCACCCTTCGAACGTCCTGTCGTCATGCAGCGGAACCTGGCCGTGTCACTGCGCGGCCTGGCAAGCAACCCCTCCGCCCCACCGGACGTTCTTGTTCGCCTCGCGGCGGCGGACATCGATCGAACCGGGCTCGCACGACGCCGTGACCTGCCCGCGCCGGCCGCTGTGACCCTTGCCGGCGACGAGGATGCGAACCTGCGGTCGGAGTTGGCTGCGCATCCGGATCTCCCGGCCGAGGTCCAGATCGCCCTCGCCCGAGACGTCGACGCGCGGGTGCGTGGCCGGCTGGCGGAAGGTGCCGAGTACTTCACCACTGTCGGCGTGCACGGGCGTCACTTCCCGGAGCCGTTGTCACGGGAGGTCTACGAACTGCTGGCCCGAGACCCGGAGCCGAAGGTCCGCCGTGCCCTGGCGTTCAACCGACGCCTGCCCGACGACATTCGGGCCGGGATGCTCGACGACGACGACGCGCGCACGGCCGCCATCGCCGCCGCCGAGTGGAACCCTGCGCCGACCGCCCGGATCAGCGAACTCCTTTCGCGGGCCAAGGGAGCCTTCGGCCGAGAGCTGCTGTTGCTCCGTCTGGACGGTCCGCTTCCCGCCGAGGCCGCCCGGGGCATGCTCGCCGACATCGACTCCTCCTCCGACCCGGCGAACAGCGCGGGGCTCCTGCGACAGATCGCCGCGACCGCCGACCTGGACGCCGACCTGACCGACCGCTTCCTGACAGACCCGCAGCTGCGCGCCGGGGTTGCGGCCAATCCGACACTGGACCCCGAGCATGTCGCGGCTCTGGCACACGATCCCGACAACCAGGTCCGCGCAGCAGTCGTCGCACGCCGCGGCCTCGACCCGGTGCTGCGTGAATCGGTACCGGTCGAGTACGACGACCGCGGCAGCGGCAACACCGTCGAGTGGCTGCTGACCGAAGACCTGTCCGAGGCCGATCAGCTCTCCTTCGCCCGCAGCCGTCACCAGGTCTTCCGCAAGACGCTGGCCATGCGCACCGATCTGTCCGACGAGACCGTCGGGATCCTCGCCGCCGACGAGAGCTTCGCCGTGCGGCTGTTCGTGTGCGAACGCCAGCCGAACGCCCCCGGCCGGCTGCTGGCACAGATTGCCGCCGGCTGGAAGAGCTACAGCCGCTGGGACATGCTTGCCCACAAGAACTTCCCCGCCGATGCCGCCACTGCCCTGGCCCGCTCCGACGACCCGCACGACCGGGCCGTCGCCGCAGCACATCCCGGGCTTCCGATCGAAACGATCGAGGCGCTGCTGGTCGACGGCGCCGATGACGTGCGAGGTCGAGCAGCGACCAACCCTTCCATCCCCATCGACCGGCTGATCACTCTCCTCGAGGCCGACGACTCAGCCGTCGTCTCCGGGGCAGCCGCGAACCGGACGCTTCCCGTCGTGACGATGCACCAGATACTCGATCAAGCCCGGCTGTGAGGTGGTGGCCTGTTGACGGGTGTGGTCCGCTGATGAGCTCTCGGGCTGGACGCCTCGGTCAGGGCCCGGAGGATCGTCGTCACACGCGTGCCCTCCCGGACTGCGCGCGACCGATGGCCGGTTCCCTACCCCCGGGACCCCCGGGACTCCGCGGACTCCTGGGCCGCCTCCCCCAGGGCGTCCAGCACCGGGCGGATCAGCGGGTGCCTCTCGGCGCCGCGCCGTACGGCGGCGAAGACGCGGCGGGTCGGGGCCACGCCGTCGACGGGGCGTACGACGACACCGGTGAGGTCCATGCCGTTGAGCGCGGAGCGCGGTACGAGGGCCACGCCCGCGTCGGCCGCGGCGAGGGCGACGACGGCACGGAAGTCGTCGGAGGAGTGCTCCAGCCGTGGCTGGAAACCGGCGCTCTCGCAGGCCAGGACGACCACGTCATGGCAGGGGTTGCCGGGGTAGGGGCCGATCCAGGGGTCCTTGGCCAGCTCGGCCAGCGGAACCTCTGCGTCGTCCGCGAGGCGGTGGCCGACGGGGACGACCGCGTCGAACGGCTCGGCGTAGAGCGGGACATGGGTGAGCCGGGGGTCGTCGGCGGGCGGCGCGCCCCGGTACTCCACGGCGACCGCCACGTCGACCTGCCGGTCCAGCACCATCGGCAGGCTGGCGTCGCCCTCGGCGTCCTGCACCCGGATGCGGATGCCGGGGGCGGTGCCGGCGAGCCGGGCCACGGCCGGGGCCACGACCTGGGCGATGCCGGTGGCGAAGGCGGCGACGGTGACCGTGCCCGCCTCGCCCGATCCGTAGGCCGCCAGCTCCGCCTCGGCGCGCTCCAGCTGGGCGAGCACGGCGTGGGTGTGGCTGAGCAGGATCTCGCCGGCCGGGGTGAGCCGCACGCCCTTGGCGCCGCGCTCGACCAGGCGGTGGCCGGTCTCCTGCTCCAGGGCCGTCAGCTGCTGGGAGACGGCCGAGGGGGTGAGGTAGAGCGCGGCGGCCGCCGCGGTGACCGTGCGGTGGTCGGCCACCGCACGGAGGATGTGGAGCCGCCGTGCCTCGATCATGGCGCCCATTATCCCAGGCCGTCCGGGCCGCTCGGGTACGCCGCCGGGGCGGCGGCATACCCGGGACCGGCCGGCCCGCGGCGGTCAGCCCGCCAGCTCGGCGCGGGCGGCGACGAAGGCGTCGACCGCGCGGTTCACGTCCTGCGTGGAGTGCGCGGCGGACAGCTGGACGCGGATGCGGGCCTGGCCCTGCGGGACGACCGGGTACGAGAAGCCGATCACGTACACGCCCCGCTCCAGCAGCAGCTCGGCCATGCGGGCCGCCTGCGCCGCGTCGCCGATCATGACGGGCGCGATGGCGTGGTCGCCGGGGAGGATGTCGAAGCCCTCCTCGGTCATGCGGCGGCGGAACAGCGCGGTGTTCGACGCGAGCCTCTCGCGCAGGTCGCCCGCCGACTCCAGCAGGTCGAGGACCTTCAGGGAGGCGGCGGCGATCACCGGCGCGAGGGTGTTGGAGAACAGGTACGGGCGGGAGCGCTGGCGCAGCAGGGCGACGATCTCGGCGCGGGCGGCGACATAGCCGCCGGAGGCGCCGCCGAGGGCCTTGCCGAGGGTGCCGGTGATGATGTCGACGCGGTCCCGCACGCCGTGCAGCTCGGGGGTGCCGCGGCCGGTGGGGCCGACGAAGCCGACGGCGTGCGAGTCGTCGACCATGACCATGGCGTCGTAGCGGTCGGCGAGGTCGCAGATCTCGGCGAGCGGGGCGACGTAGCCGTCCATGGAGAACACGCCGTCGGTGACGATCAGCTTGCGCCGGGCGCCGCCCTCGGTGGCCTCCTTGAGCCTGGCCTCCAGGTCGGCGAGGTCGCGGTTGGCGTAGCGGTAGCGGCGCGCCTTGGACAGGCGGATGCCGTCGATGATGGAGGCGTGGTTGAGGGCGTCGGAGATCACCGCGTCCTCCTCGCCGAGCAGGGTCTCGAAGACGCCGCCGTTGGCGTCGAAGCAGGAGGAGTACAGGATCGTGTCCTCCTGGCCGAGGAACGCCGAAAGGCGGGCCTCCAGCTCCTTGTGGACCTCCTGGGTGCCGCAGATGAACCGCACGGAGGCCATGCCGTAGCCCCAGCGGTCCAGGGCCTCGTGGGCGGCGGCGATCACCTCGGGGTGGTCGGCGAGGCCGAGGTAGTTGTTGGCGCAGAAGTTGAGGACCTCGCCGGGGCGGCCGCCGGCGGAGACGTTGACGGTCGCGGACTGCGGGGTGTCGATGACCCGCTCGGGCTTGTGCAGGCCGGCGGCGCGGATCTCGTCGAGGGTGGCGCGCAGGTCGTCGCGGACGGTGTCGAACATGGGGATGCTCTCCTGAAGGTGCTTGCGGGTGGGAGGAGTTACGCGGTCCAGTCGAGGATGACCTTGCCGCCCTTGCCGCTCGCGGCGTCCGCGAACGCGGCCTCGTAGTCGCGGTAGCCGTACCGGCCGGTGATCACGGGGGCGAGGTCGAGGCCGCCCTCCAGCAGCACCGACATCGCGTACCAGGTCTCGAACATCTCGCGGCCGTAGATGCCCTTGATGGTGATCATCGAGGTGACGACGCGGGCCCAGTCGACCGCGAACTCCTGCGCCGGCAGGCCGAGCACGGCGATCCGGCCGCCGTGCGTCATGTTCGCGATCATGTCGCGCATGGCCTCGGCGCGGCCGGACATCTCCAGGCCGATGTCGAAGCCCTCGCGCAGCCCCAGCTCCCGCTGGCCGTCGGCGATGGTGGTCTCGGCGACGTTCAGAGCGAGGCTCACGCCGATCTTGCGGGCGAGTTCCAGGCGCTCCTCGCTGACGTCGGTGATGACGACGTTGCGGGCGCCGGCGTGCCGGGCCACCGCGGCGGCCATCAGGCCGATCGGACCGGCGCCGGTGACCAGGACGTCCTCGCCGACCAGCGGGAAGGACAGCGCGGTGTGCACGGCGTTGCCGAACGGGTCGAAGATGGCGGCGACGTCGAGGTCGACGGGGACGCGGTGCACCCAGACGTTGGTCGCGGGCAGGGCGACGTACTCGGCGAAGGCGCCGTCGCGGCCCACGCCGAGACCGACGGTGGCCCGGCACAGGTGACGGCGGCCGGCCTGGCAGTTGCGGCACTTGCCGCACACCAGGTGGCCCTCGCCGCTGACCCGGTCGCCGACGCGGATGTCGGTCACGTCCCGCCCGGTCTCGACGACCTGCCCCACGAACTCGTGCCCGACCACCAGCGGGGTGCGGATCGCCTGCTGCGCCCACCCGTCCCAGGCCCGGATGTGCAGGTCGGTGCCGCAGATACCGGTCCGCATGACCTTGATCAGTACGTCCCCGGGGCCGATCTCCGGCTCCGGGACGTCCGTCAGCCGGAGTCCCGGCTCCGCCTTCTCCTTGACCAGCGCCTTCAACGCTTCGGCTCCTGTGCGTGAGGTCCCGGCCGCGGGGCACGCCGAAGGCGCCCGCACCGGGTCAGAGGGGTGGAATCACCCTGCAATCTGCCGCATGCGCGGGCCGGGGTCCATCGAGCTTTTCTTAACCGCCGCCACAGCTTTCCTTCACGCCCCCTGCGCCGACTGGGCAGACCGTCCCGCGGCCGCGGGGCCGTGTCACCCGTTCGGCGTGTCACCCGTTCAGAGGGGCAGCCCGTCCTGCGCGCTCCGCTCGATGCGTACGACGAGGTCGGCGGCCAGCGCCTTGATGGTCTCCAGGCCTTCCCTCCCCCAGGTGCGGGGGGCCGTGTCGGCGGCGCACACGGTGCCGAGCGCCATGCCGGAGCTGTCGATGAGCGGCGCACCGAGGTAGGAGCGGATGCCGTACTCGTCGACGACCGGGTTGCCGGCGAACCGCGGGTAGTCGCGGACGTCCTCCAGGACCAGTGCCTTGCGGCGGACCACGACGTGGGGGCAGAAGCCGTGTTCGCGGGGCAGGACACGGGTGAACTCCGGCCTGCTGCCGTCCTCCCGCGGGACCGGCGCGACGGCCGGGACGCACAGGCCCGCGAAGAACTGGTGTTCCTCGCCAATGAAGTTGACCATGGCGTAGGGCGCACCGGTGAGCCGGGACAGATGGTCCGCGAAGGCGTCGAGCGCGGGGTCGGGACGGCCCGCCAGCCCGAGCCGGCGCAGCCGGTGGACGCGGGCGGGGGCCTCCTTGTCCTCGGGGGTGAGGAGCAGGCCCCGGACCGGGCGCGGCGGCTCGTAGCTCATGACCGGACTCCGTCGCTGTGGACGTACCTCGTGTACGGGCTCATGTACGGGCTCCGTGGGCAGTAGGGGGCGGGATCATCACATGTGGGCGCCGTGGCTGGGCGCGGGCGCCGGGGCGTGGGCGAGGAGATGGCGTACGAGGGTGAGCAGGGTCTGCACGCCGGAGCTGGAGATCCGGGCGTCGCAGCGGACGACCGGGACCTCGGGGTCGAGGTCGATGGCGGCGCGCACCTCGTCGGGGTCGTAGCGGTAGGCGCCGTCGAACTCGTTGACGGCGATGATGAAGGCGAGCCCGCGTTCCTCGAAGAAGTCCACGGCGGCGAAGCAGTCCTGCAGCCGGCGGGTGTCGGCGAGGATCACCGCGCCGAGCGCGCCCTCGGACAGCTCGTCCCACATGAACCAGAACCGCTCCTGGCCCGGCGTGCCGAACAGGTACAGCACATGCTCCGGATCGAGCGTGATCCGGCCGAAGTCCATGGCCACCGTGGTCTCCATCTTGTTCTCGATGCCGTCGAGACTGTCCGTCGCCGCGCTGACCGTGGTGAGCAGCTCCTCCGTGCTCAGCGGGGCGATCTCGCTGACCGCGCCCACGAAGGTGGTCTTGCCGACCCCGAACCCGCCCGCCACGAGAATCTTCAGCGCGGTCGGGAACGGGTCAGAGCTGTCGTCGTAGTCCATCGAGCACTGCCTCCAGCAGAGACCGGTCAGTGGGTGTGTGGTGGAAGGCGGGCGGCTTGGTGGTCAGGGCCCCGCAGTCGACGAGGTCCGACAGCAGCACCTTGGTGACCACCGCGGGCAGTTTCAGGTGCGCGGCGATCTCGGCGACCGACACGGGCCCGCGGCACAGGTCGAGCGCCTGGGCGTGCTCGGGGCCGAGATAGCCGAGCGGGGTGACCCCGGTGGCCATCACCTGGGAGATCAGGTCGAGCGCGACGCTGGGCTCGGTACGGCCGTTGCTGACCGTGAAGGGGCGCACCAGCCGTCCGGCCGCGTCGTCCAGCCAGGGCCCGTCACCGGCTGCGGTCACGCTCAAGGCCTCGTCGCCGTGGGTTCGGCGGTCTGCTGCCGGGGCGCGGTCACGAGGTACGGGCGGACGCTCTTGACCAGCATGGCCATCTCGTAGCCGAGCACGGCCGCGTCGGCCTCGCGGCCGGCCAGCACCGCGAGGCAGGTGCCGGAGCCGGCGGTGGTGACGAACAGCAGCGTCGAGTCGAGCTCGACGACGACCTGGCGGACGTCCCCGCCGTCGCCGAACCGCACGCCCGCGCTGCGGCCGAGGGAGTACAGGCCGGAGGCGAGAGCCGCCATGTGGTCGGCGCTGTCGGGGTCGAGGCCGTGCACGGACTTCACCAGTCCGTCGCAGGACAGGAGCACCGCGCTGCTGGTGTGCGGTACGCGCTGCACGAGGCCGCTCAGCAGCCAGTCGAGGTCGGAGGCGTGGACGGTCGGCGCATCGCTCGCCATGGTGGATCGACTCCTTGGGGTACGAAGGTCCGCGGGAGCGCGGGTGGGGGGTGTTGGGATGCGGTGGCGGTCAGCCGGCCGGAGCGCTCCCCTCCGGCGGTACGCCACCTCGACCGCCGTCGGCCAGGGGCACGTGCGCCGGGGGCTGGGGCAAGGGCACGGAGTCCGTGCCACCGCGGTCCGCCTGGTAGGGGCTCAGACGGTCCGGGGCCGTGGAGTCGCGGTACGGGCCCACACGATCCGGGGCCGTGTCCTCCCGGCCCGCCGCGCCATACCGGCTCACGCCGTCCAACGCCGACGACTGGTGATACGAGCCCTCAGAGTCCGGGGCCGTGTCCTCCCGGCCCGCCGCACCGTACGAGCTCACGCCGTCCAACGCCGACGACTGGTGATACGAGCCCACAGAGTCCGGGGCCGTGTCCTCCCGATACCGGCTAACGCCGTCCAACGCCGACGACTCGCGGTACGGGCCCACAGAATCCGCACCCGCACCGTCCCGGCGCGCCGCGCCGTACGGGCCCCCACGGCCCGTGGCCGAGGTTTCCCGCTCGGTGCCGTACGCGCTCATGTGCTCGGGCCCCATGTGGTCCCGACTCGTGTGCTCCGGACCCATGTGGTCCCGACTCATGTGCTGGGGGCCCGTGGTCTCCAACTCGGTGTGGCGTGGGCCCGTGGTCTCCTGGCCCCTGTGGTTCCGGACTGTGTCGTCCCCGCCGATGTGGGCCGGGCGCATGTGCTCGGCGCCTGTGCGGTGAGCGCTCATTCGGGCTGAGTCCATGGGGTCGGCACCCGTGCGGTCCGCGTCCGCTGGGGCCGGGCCCCGCGAGACGTCCGGCGCGGCGGGCTCCGTCGGGCGCGGCTCCCCGTGGGCCTCCGGCTGCTGGGCCTCGGCGAGGCCGATCCCGCGCTGGAAGGCCGCCATCAGACCGGGGTCGTGGCCCGCGACGCCGTCGCCCTCCTGGCGGGGTGCGGGGCCCCCGCGCAGCTGGGGCACGATGTGCTCCTGGGCGCGGCGGCGCGGGAGTTGGGGCTTGCCCATGGTGCCGCGCA
>NZ_JBLEBI010000096.1:0-24425 GCF_047340315.1 Streptomyces sp. AF1A | reverse complement strand
ACCGGCCAGGACGTGCCGGCCTCGGCCTGAACGACCGCACCGGCCGGCGACGCTGCGTCGGCCGGCCGGTGCGGAGTGGTGAGGTGTCACTCGACGACGAGGTCGACCTCGATGTTGCCGCGGGTGGCGTTGGAGTAGGGGCAGACCTGGTGGGCGCTCTCGATCAGCTTGCGGCCGGTCGCCTCGTCCACGGTGTCGGGCAGCTCGACGCGCAGGGTCACCTTCAGCCCGAAGCCCTCGCCCTGCTTGCCGATGCCGACCTCGGCGGTCACCGCCGCCTCGCTGACGTCCACCTTCGCCTGGCGGCCGACGAGGCCGAGCGCGCTGCCGAAGCAGGCGGCGTACCCGGCGGCGAAGAGCTGCTCCGGGTTGGTGCCCTCCCCGTTGCCGCCCAGCTCCACCGGCGGAGCCAGCTTGAGGTCGATCCTGCCGTCGGAGGAGACGGCACGGCCCTCGCGGCCGTGGGTGGCAGTGGCGACGGCGGTGTACAGCGCATCCATGAAGACCATCCCTTGACGAAGTCGGTGTTCCGGCGGCCGCTGTTCCGGCCGCCGCACGACCACAAGTAGAGCACACAACTAAGTTGTGCACAACCGAATGGCCCACCGGAGCTACCCTGGACCCATGAGCACCTCGCCCACCGCCTACGAGGCCGACTGGCTGCGCCTGGACCGCCAGATCTGCTTCTCGCTGCACGCCGCGTCCCGCGCCTTCAACGGCGTCTACCGGGTGATCCTCAAGGACCTCGGGCTCACCTACCCGCAGTACCTGGTGATGCTGGTGCTGTGGGAACAGGGCGACCTGCCGGTCAAGAAGCTGGGCGAGCAGCTGCGGCTGGACTCCGGCACGCTGTCCCCGCTGGTCAAGCGGCTGGAGTCGGCCGGCCTGGTGCGGCGCGAGCGCAGCACGCAGGACGAGCGGTCGGTGCAGGTGCGGCTGACCGACGAGGGCGCGGCCCTGCGCGAGCGGGCCCTGGAGGTGCCGCGGCGCATCATGAGCGCCACCGGCTTCGACCTGGCGGAGATCGTCGACCTGCACGAACGGCTCGACCGGCTCACCGCCGCCCTGGACGCCGCCGCGGCGGCGGAGGCCCGGGCCGGGCGGGCGCTAGCGGAACGGACGTAGAGCCGTACGACGGTCCGGCCCACCACGGAACCGTCGCCGGCCGCGAAATCGTCCCGCAGCACGGCGAGTTCGGCCCGCTCCACGGGGCTGCGCGGTGTCCGCCGCCCGGCGAGCAGGGACCGGTCGCCGACGACCCAGAGCCGGGCGACCCCGGCCAGCCGCCGGCGCAGCTCCGCCGGACCGGCCTCCTTCCCGTACAGCGTCCCGGACCCATCCGCCGCCTGCGCGAGCGCCACGTCCCGCACCCCCCGGAACGCGCCCGGGTACGCCAGCGCGGTGTTCCGCAGACGCGACGGCAGGTACAGCACCGCGTCACCGCTCCGCATCCGGTGCGACGCGGCCCGCGCGACGGCGGCGAGGTCGTCCGGCCGATGCGCGGGGCTGCGATCCGCCCGCAGGAGCGGGAACTGGTGGGCGAGGACGAGGGCGACGGCGAGGACGCCGACGAGCGTGATCCAGGGGGACCGCGCGAGACGGTCCCTGTCCGGCCGGCCGCCGGACGGCCGCCCGAGCGCACCGGCCACCACCCGCTCGGCCCCCGCGCCGACCAGCAACGGCGCCCCCGAAAGGGCGTACAACACATAGCGGTCCACGTACAGCGGCGAGACCTGCGACACGAGCATCAGCGCGACCGGCGGCACCACCGTCAACGGCAGCGCCACCCCCGCGCAGGTGAGTCTCCCGCGCTCCCCCGCCAAGCTCGCCGATCCCACCACGGCGAGCCCCAGACACACCCAGAACACCCCCGCGGTCGGCCCGAGGAACGTCCACAACAGCCCCTGGGCCGCATCCGCCGTGGGCCTTCGCAGCCAGGCCAGCTGAGCCGCCTGCCTCCGCGACACCACCGCCATCGGCACCAGGGCGAGGACGACCGGCACCGCCGCGCTCGCCCACCCCCGCCACACCCTCGCCCCCGCCCGGGCAAGCGCCAGCGACACCGCGTGGGCGAGCAGCACCAGGACCGCGAACTCGTGCAGCCAGCAGGTGACGCCCAGGACGGCGCCGTACGCCCGCCAGCGGCCGGCGCCCTGCACGGCCCGGACGAACAGGAGCGTGGCGCAGGTGGCGCCGGCCGCGACCAGGGCGTACGAGCGGCCCTCCTGGGCGTAGTGCCCGGCCATCGGGTGCACGGCGTACAGCAGCCCGGCCCACAGCCCCACGCGCGGCCGCAGCAGCCGGGCGCCCAGCGCGGCCACCAGTCCCGCCGTCGCGGCCGCCCCGCACACCGACGGCAGCCGCAGGACGACCTCGCCGGGGTGGACCGGGAGGACGGCGTGCACGAGGAGGTAGTAGAGGCCGTGCACCGCGTCCACGCCGTGCAGCAGCCGCCAGATCTGCGGCACCGTGCGCCGTGCGACCTGGAAGGTGACGGCCTCGTCGCGCCACATCCCGCCCCGGTCCAGGCCCCAGAGCCCGAGCGCCAGCATCACCAGCGCGGGCACGCCTGCCGTAGCCGCGGACACGACGGCCGCCGCTGTGGCAGCCCGGCGCGAGCGGGTTCGGCGCGACGGGGGTTTCATGGCAAGCCCGACGTTCACCATGGCCCGATCTCTTGTGATTAGCCAACCTTCGGGAGTCATTGCGGCGTATCGGCGCGGATACCGGATACGCGCGGCTTACCCTCCCACGTGATGAACCGCCTCCGTGTCACCCTCGGCCCGGTCCTCGCCCTCACCGCCGGGTGGCTCCTCACGCGTGCCCTGATGCTGTGGCTGCTCGGGCACGACGGCTCTCCGCTGCTCGGCGGGGGTGCGGTGGCCCGGGAGGTGTCGCGGCTGTACTTCCGCTGGTACGAGGTCCTCGCGCACGGCTCCTTCCCGGTGCACGACACGCTGTGGCAGTACCCGCCCGGCGCGGGCGTGGTCCTGCTGGCGCCGTCCCTGGTACCGGGGTTGACGTACTTTCAGGGGTTCGTGGCGCTGACGCTGACCGCGGACGCGCTGATCACGGCGGCGCTGGTCCGCGCGGGCGGGCGGCCCGGGCGGAGCCTGCTCGGCGCGGCGGTGTGGACGGGGGGCCTGCCGCTGCTGCTCAACCTGCCGCTCGCCCGGTACGACGTCCAGGTCACCGCCTTCGCGGTGCTCTCCCTGCTGACGCTGGGGCGCTCTCCGCGCGCGGGCGGTGTGCTCGGGGCCCTGGGTGCGCTGGTGAAGGGGTGGCCGGTGCTGGTGCTCCTGGGCACACCCCGCGGCCGGGCGAGCCGCAGCGCGTGGGGGTGGGCGGCGGCCGCCGGGGCCCTCGCCACGGCCGCCCTCGCCGTATCGTTTCGTCACCCGCTGTCCTTCCTGAGCGGGCAGAGCGGTCGCGGGGTCCAGATCGAGTCGCTCGGCGGTACGGCGCTCAACCTCGCCCGGCACGCCGGCTGGCCCGGCCGGGCCCGCTACCAGTACGGCGCCATCGAGTTGGTCGGCCCCCACGCGGACGCCGTCGCCACCGCCTCCCTCGCGCTCACGGCCGTCGCCCTCGGACTGCTGGTGCTCTGGCGGGTGCGGGCCCGGCACTGGAGCGAGGCCACGCCCCACGACGCGGCGCTGTGCGCGGTGCTGCTGTTCACGGTCACCAGCCGGGTGATCAGCCCGCAGTACATGGTCTGGCTGCTCGGCCTGGCCGCCGTGTGCCTGACCTCGCGGCACACCGGCCAGCGCCCGGTGGCCGTGCTGGTGCTGGCGGCGTCGGCCCTGAGCACGGTGGTGTACCCGCTGTTCTACGGTGAGGTGATGGCCGGCACCTGGACCGGGTGCCTGCTGCTGCTCGGCCGGAACGGGCTTCTGGTGGCCGCCGCGCTCCTGTCCTTCGTCCGGTTGTGGCGCACCGCGGGGCCGCCGGTGGCAAAGAGGTCGAAAACGAGGGAACCCCGACCCGATTCAGACCGTCTTCCGGACCGAACACCAAGCCTCTCTTAACGGGGTATTACCTCACATTCTTATGCTCCCGGCCCGTGGACCTCATGCATCCTGACCCGCCAGACCTGCCCGAGACCGCCGCGACACGCCGCTCGCCGCAGGTCGGTGTCGTCGTGATCGGCTACAACGACCGCGCCCACGTGGGCGATGCCGTGCGTTCGGCGCTCGCCCAGGGCCCCTCGGTCGCCGAGGTCGTCGCGGTGGACGACTGCTCCACCGACGGCAGCGCCGACGTGCTCGCCGAGCTCGCGGCCGAGGACCCCCGGCTGCGGGTGGTGCGCCGGGAGGAGAACAGCGGCGGCTGCGGCACTCCGCGCAACACCGGGATCGACGCGGTGACCGCGCCGTACGTGATGTTCCTGGACAGCGACGACGTGCTGCCGCCGGGTGCGGTGGACGCCCTGCTGACGGCGGCCGTCCAGGCGCGCGCCGAGGTCGTGAGCGGCCTGTGCGTGCGCAGGGAGCTGCCGTCGGGGCGCGAACAGCCCTGGCAGGAGCCCCTCTACACGGCGCACACCGTCCTCGGGCGCCCCGCGCAGCGCCCCCGACTGGTCCACGACACGCTGTGCGTCAACAAGCTGTATTGCACCGACTTCCTGCGCGAGCACGGCATCCGCTTCCCCGAGGGCCGCTTCCTGTACGAGGACATCGTCTTCACCGCGCGCGTGCTGGCCGCCGGGCCGCGCATGGCGCTCGTACCGGACCGCGTGTACGTGTGGCACGTGCGCCGGTCGGCCGAGCAGCTGTCGCTCTCCCTGGACCGGGGGCACATCGACAACTGGAAGGCGCGCACGGGGGCGTGCGCGCTGGCGTACGACATCCTGCTGGCCGCCGGGCAGAAGGAGCTGGCGCGGGCGGCGCGGGCCAAGTTCCTGGACCACGAGGTGCGCATGTATGCCCGCGAGCTGGGCCTGCGCGACGCGCACTACCGGCGCGCGTGGTGGACGCACACCCGTGAGTACCTCGCGCGCTACGACGCCGCCGACTGGGAGCTGAACCCGAGCGCCCCCGGCCGGGTGCTGGCCCGCGTGATCCTGGAGTCCGCCGAGCCGCGCGATCTGCCGCGGCTGCGGGAGCTGGCCGCCCGCCCGGCGCGCCTGCTCCCGCCGTACGCCCACACGCCGGACGGGGTCCCGGTCTGGTCCGACGACCTCCCTCAGGTCACCCTCGCCCCGTTACTGACCCGCCCGATCAGCGTGCTCCCGCTCGCGGTGGACGCGGAGCTGCGCCCCCGCGCGCGGGCCACGACGCTGCGGCTCCGGCTGCACGAGCTGTACGGCAGGGTGGCCGAGGCGGGCCCCCGCGAGCTGGACGTGAGCTGGCACTCCCGGGAGGGCGACCGGACCCGGGGGCGTGCGACGGCCGCCCTCACGCCTTCGGGCGCCGACGTCTGGTCGGCCGACGTGCCCGTCGACCTGGCGGGGCTTGGGGCGGGCACCTGGGACCTGCGGCTGACCGTGCGCTTCGCGGACGGCGCGCAGCGTGAGGTCACGGCGCACGCCCTGGCGGGCGCCGGCCGCCTGCGCCGGCGCGCGGTTCCGAGCGTCCGGCACGGCGTGCTCCTGGTGCAGCCGTACGCCACGCACTCCGGCGCGCTGGCACTGCGCGTGGCGACCGGCGTGCGCGGTGTGACGAAGGTGGTCCGCGACCGGCTCCGCCGCCTGCTTCACTGAGACGGACTCCTGCTTCACTGATACACAGGGGCCAACTGACGAGGAGACGGCCGCACATGACATGGCTGATCACCGGCGGCGCCGGATACATCGGAGCGCACGTCGTACGGGCGATGACCGAGGCGGGCGAGCGCACGGTCGTCTACGACGACCTGTCCACGGGCATCGCCGAACGGGTACCGGCCGAGGTCCCGCTGGAGCGGGGCTCCGTCCTGGACGCGGACCGGGTGGCCCGCGTGCTCGCCCAGCACGAGATCACCGGGGTCGTGCACCTCGCGGCGAAGAAGCAGGTGGGCGAGTCGGTGGAGCGCCCGCTGTCCTACTACCGCGCGAACGTGGAGGGCCTGCGCGTCCTGCTGGAGGCCGTGACGAACGCCCAGGTCCCGTCGTTCGTCTTCTCCTCCTCGGCCGCCGTCTACGGCATGCCGGACGTGGAACTGGTGACGGAGGAGACCCCGTGCCGCCCCATGTCCCCCTACGGCGAGACCAAGCTGGCCGGCGAGTGGCTGGTCCGCGCCACGGGCCGGGCGACGGGCCTCGCCACCGCGTCGCTGCGCTACTTCAACGTGGCGGGCGCGGCCACCCCGGAACTCGCCGACACCGGCGTGTCCAACCTCGTCCCGATGGTCTTCGAGAAGCTCACCGAGGGCGCGGCGCCGCGCATCTTCGGCGACGACTACGCGACCCCCGACGGCACCTGCGTCCGCGACTACATCCACGTGGTCGACCTGGCCGAGGCCCACGTCACCGTCGCCCGCGCGCTGCGCTCGACCCCCGGCACCGATCTGACCCTGAACATCGGCCGCGGCGAGGGCGTCTCCGTCCGCGAGATGATCGACCGCATCAACGCGGTCACCGGCTACGACCGCCCCCCGACCGTCACCCCGCGCCGCCCCGGCGACCCGGCCCGCGTCGTCGCCTCCGCCGACCGCATCGCCACCGAACTGGGCTGGCACGCCAAACACGACACACAGGACATGATCACCTCGGCCTGGGAGGGCTGGCTGCGCCTCCACCCGGAGGCGGCCCGCGCATAGCCGCCCGGCCCGCCGCCACGGACCCTGCTCGACAGGCTGAACGGCCGTACGCTGCCCGGGTGATCCATCCCCCGCAGACGGAGCGCGCCGTCGGCGCCGTGATCGGTTCCGCCGTCGGCGATGCCCTGGGCGCCCCCTTCGAGTTCGGGCCCGAGGGCGCCTTCTCGGCCCGCTTCCCGCGTCCCGGCCACGGCGGTGAGATGTGCGGTGGCGGCGGCTGGGACCCGGGCGAGGCGACCGACGACACCCAGATGGCCGTCCTGGTCGCCGAGTCGCTGCTGGAGCGCGGCGGGTTGGACCCGGCCGACGTGTTCCACCGCTTCCGGCGCTGGGCGGCGGCCGGCCCGAAGGACATCGGCCTGCAGACGGAGGCCGTGCTGACCGGCGGCGACCCGTGGGACACGGCCGCGACCCGGCACTTCCAGGTCAGTCAGCGCGCCGCCGGGAACGGTGCCCTGATGCGGGCGGCGCCCTCGGCGGTGTACTTCGCCCGGCACGGCCGCGCCGCCACGCTGGACGCCGCCCGCCGTCTCTCCGCGCTCACGCACGGAGACGCCGCGGCCTGGGAGGGCACCGCCGTGCTCCATGAACTGGTCCGGGTCGCGCTGGCGGGCGGGGATCCGCTCGGCGCCGTCCCGGAGGCGCTGGCCGCGCTCCACCCGGACCACCGGGAGCGGTACGCGGTGGTGCTGGACCCCGGCTGGCACCCCGACCGGGCGACCGAGTTCAACGGTGCGGTCTGGCCCTGCCTGGGCTCCGCGGTCTGGGCGCTGCGCACGACGGGGTCCTATGAGGAGGCCGTCCGCGCGGCCGTCGACCTCGGCGGCGACACGGACACCGTGGGGGCGGTCACCGGGGCGCTGGCGGGTGCGGTGTACGGGATCGGTGCCGTGCCGGAGCGGTGGAGGGGGCCGCTGCACGTGCCGCTCCCCGGATCCGGTGGGCGGGTGCTGCGGGCGCCCGAGCTCGCGGAGCTGGCACGGCGCCTGGTCACAGCGCCTTGAGCGCTCCCGCGGTGGCCCGGGCCAGGTTCTGGAGGTAGCCCTTGGGGAGTTTGGGGGAGCGGATGACCACCGAGCGCCAGTAGAGGGGGCCGGAGATCAGGTCCAGGGCGAGGTCGGGATCGAGGCCCGCGCGGACCTCACCCCGTTCCTCCGCCGCCGCCATGATCTTGCTGGCGACGCCCTCCTGGCCGTCCCGCAGGGCCTTCTGGAAGGCCTCGGCGATGTCGGGGTTGCGGGCCGCCTCGGCCTGGAGGTCCGGGATGATCTGCGACGCGACCGGGTGGCGCAGGGCCCGGGACGTCACCTCGTACAGCAGGCGCAGGTCGCCCTCCAGGGAGCCCGTCTGCGGGACCGGCAGGCCCAGGACGGCCATCGCCGACACCACGTCCAGGACCAGGTGGAGCTTCGAACGCCAGCGCCGGTACACCGCCGTCTTGCCGACGCCCGCCCGCCGCGCGATCCCCTCGATGCTCATGCGTGCGTAGCCGACCGCCGCCAGTTCCTCGAAGACGGCCGCGCGGATGGCCTCCGTCACGTCCTCCCGGAGCACGGCGGCCCCGGCGGGGGTCCTGCGGCGCGCACGCGTCGGAGACTCGTCGGCGGGTTCGGCGGCGTTGGTGGTCATGCGAACAAGCATAGGGCGTTACGACGAAACGGTTGCGTTCCGACGTCGGTTGGTTCTACGCTCACGTTGCGACGATACGGTCCCGTCCCGACGTAAGAGAACGTGAAGAGAAGCGTAAGGAAAACGCCGGACGACGCGACCGGTATGCCGCTGTCCCGGCGACAGCCGGACGCAGCACCCCTCTCCCCCGAGCGAAAGCAGCGGATGTGAGCCAGGTCCTCGACACACCGCCCCCGACCCAGGCCCCGGCCGACAGCGACCTCGCCGCGCTCGCCGCCCGGCACGGCCTGTCGGTCAGCGGCGCCCGCCCCTCGTTGCCGCAGTACGTCCGCCAGCTGTGGGCCCGGCGCCACTTCATCACCGCCTTCGCCACCGCCAAGCTCACCGCGCAGTACAGCCAGGCGAAGCTCGGCCAGGTCTGGCAGGTGATGACCCCGCTGCTGAACGCGGCGGTCTACTACTTCATCTTCGGCGTGCTGCTCGGTACCAAGCACGGCGTCCCGGACTACGTCCCGTTCCTGGTCACCGGCGTGTTCGTCTGGACGTTCACGCAGAGCTCGATCATGGCGGGCACCCGCGCGATCTCCGGCAACCTCGGCCTGGTGCGCGCCCTGCACTTCCCGCGCGCCGCCCTGCCGATCTCCTTCTGCCTCCAGCAGCTGCAGCAGCTGCTGTTCTCGATGGCCGCCCTGGTCGTCATCCTGCTCTGCTTCGGCGTGCCGGTCGCCGCCTCCTGGCTGCTCGCGATCCCCGCGCTGGTCCTGCAGTTCACGTTCAACGCCGGCGTGTCGATGCTCATGGCGCGCTGGGGCGCCAAGACCCCGGACATCGCCCAGCTGATGCCGTTCGTGCTGCGCACCTGGATGTACGTCTCCGGCGTCATGTGGAGCATCGACAAGCTCACCAAGAAGGACCACCTGCCCCACCTGGTGACGGTCGTCCTGGAGACCAACCCGGCCGCGGTCTACATCGACCTCATGCGGTTCGCGCTGATCGACAGCTTCCACGCCCGCCAGCTCCCCCCGCACGTGTGGGCGGCGGCCACCGGCTGGGCCCTGCTGGCCGGCGTCGGCGGCTTCATCTACTTCTGGAAGGCTGAGGAGACGTACGGCCGTGGCTGAGCAGACCGAGCACACCGAGAAGATCCCCACCGTCGTCGCCGACGCCGTCGACATCGTCTACCGGGTCAACGGCACCGGCGCCGGCCGCGGCTCGGCCACCGCCGCCCTCAACCGGATACTGCGCCGCGAGAGGGTCGAGAAGGCGGCCGGCGTGCGCCGGGTGCACGCGGTGAAGAAGGTGTCGTTCGTCGCCTATAAGGGTGAAGCCATCGGCCTGATCGGCACCAACGGCTCCGGCAAGTCGACCCTGCTGAAGGCGGTCGCCGGACTGCTGCCGGTGGAGAACGGCCGCATCTACACCCACGGCCAGCCCTCCCTGCTCGGCGTCAACGCGGCACTGATGAACGACCTGACGGGTGAACGCAACGTCCACCTCGGCGGCCTCGCCATGGGGATGACCCGGGAGCAGGTCAGGGACCGCTACCAGGACATTGTCGATTTTTCGGGGATCAACGAGAAGGGCGACTTCATCACCCTGCCGATGCGGACGTACTCCTCCGGCATGGCGGCCCGGCTACGCTTCTCCATCGCCGCCGCCAAGGACCACGACGTCCTGCTGATCGACGAGGCCCTGGCGACCGGCGACCGGCACTTCCAGAAGCGTTCGGAGCAGCGGATCCGCGAGCTGCGGGAGAAGGCGGGCACCGTCTTCCTGGTCAGCCACAACAACAAGTCGATCCGCGACACCTGCGAGCGGGTCCTGTGGCTGGAGCGCGGCGAGCTGCGCATGGACGGGCCGACCGAGGACGTGATGAGGGCGTACGAGGACTTCACGGGCGACAAGACGGACAGGACGGCGAAGAAGGCGGCCCCGAAGAAGGCCGTGTAGACGGAAGCGGGAAAGAAGCCGCGTAAAAACCCCGGAAGGTGCAACCCGGGACTCGGGAAGTCGCTCTTCCTTTTCGAGCCCGGTCCTTACTCCGGGCGAGGCCATCCCTTTCATCCTCTTAGTGACAGTATGTTATGAAGGGTGCCCACAGCGACGAGCCGAAGGAGTCCACTGCGATGCCCCAACTCAGCGTCATCGTCTACGGACCGAACGCACAGGGGCATCTGACGGAGCTGCTCGACTCGCTCGAGTCCCGTCCGCTGCCCGACGCCGAGGTCGTCGTCGCCGCTGTCGGCGACTGGGCGCGTGAGACGGCCGAGGGCCACGCCCCCGAGACGATCGTCGTCCCCCTTCCGGACGGCACCGGCGACGCGGCGGCCCGGGCCGCCGGCGCCGCCCGCGCCTCCGGTCGCTGGCTGCACTTCGTGCACGCCAAGGACGGCCTGCCGGCCGGTGCCGCCCGACTGATCGCCGAGCGGGCCGCGGAACTGGACGACACGGTCGACGTCCTGCTCTTCGACCACCTCACCACCACCTGGCAGTCGGCCGCCCGGCCCTCCCGCGACGGCCGCTTCCTCGCCGCCGTCGGCCGCGCGGGCCTCCCCCTGGACGAGGCCGCGGACCTGCTGCGCCTGACCCCGCTGCTCGGCAACCGCGCGGTCCGCGCCGCGTTCTGGCGGGCGAACGAGCAGCAGCTCACCACCGACGACGAGCCGCACGCCGCGCACGGCACCCTGCTGCGCGCCGGCCGCGTCGCCTGCCTGAACCAGGTGGCGTACGAGAACCGAGAGCTGCGCCCCGAGAGCCTGCCGCCACTCGCCCCCGAGGACCGGTTCGCGCTCATCGAGCGCTACGAGTCCCTGCTCCCGCTCGCCAAGGACCGCCGCGCCGCCCGCGCGGTGCTGTACGACCTGATGATGCGGGACCTGGTGCGCACCTTCGCCGGCGAGAACCTGCCCGAGGCGGTGGCCCGCGAGTTCTTCCGCCGCGCCTCCCTCGCCGCGGTCCGCTGGCGCCCCGAGCGGCACGAGCGCCCGGCGGGCGTCGAGGGCGTACGGCACGCCCTGCTGGAGGAGGGCGCGTACACCAAGTACCGCGCGTTCCAGGCCGCCAACCGCACCCGGCGCGCGGCCAAGCAGGCCGTGCGGACCCGCAAGCGCCAGGTGGGCGCGAAGGTCCGCGACCAGCAGTACCGGCGCGCGCTGAGCCGCCCGGTCAATCCCAACCTGGCCGTGTTCGCCGCCTACTGGGAGCGCGGGGTGGCCTGCAACCCGGCCGCGATCGCCGGCAAGCTCGCCGAACTCGCCCCGCACATCCACCGGGTGTGGGTGGTGTCGAAGGAGAACGCGGCCCTGCTGCCGCCCGGCACCGACCACGTGGTTCCCGGCACCCGCCGCTACTGGGAGATCCTGGCCACCGCCAAGTACCTGGTCAACAACGTCAACTTCCCCAACGCGGTGGTCAAGCGCCCGGAGGCGGTCCACCTCCAGACCCATCACGGCACCCCGCTCAAGCGCATGGGCCTGGACCAGATGGAACACCCGGCCGCCGCCAAGGGCCTGGACTTCGCCGCGCTGCTCGCCCGCATCGACAAGTGGGACTACAGCGTCAGCGCCAACAGCCACTCCACCCGCATGTGGGAGCGCGCCTACCCGGCCCGCTACACCTCCCTGGACTACGGCTATCCGCGCAACGACGTCTTCTACACGAGCGGCGCCGAGGAGGTCCGCGCCGCCCGCGAACGCCTCGGCATCCCGCCCGGCAGGACGGCGATCCTCTACGCCCCCACCCACCGCGACTACGAGGCCGGCTTCACCCCGCGCCTGGACCTCGCGGCCCTCGCCGACCGGCTCGGCGAGGACACGGTCCTGCTGGTGCGCGCCCACTACTTCTACGGCGGTGCGGCCTCGCCGCTGACCGGCCTGCGCCGCTCCGGCCGGATCATCGACGTCTCCTCCTACGACCCCGTCGAGGAGCTGTGCCTGGCCGCCGACGCGCTGGTCACGGACTACTCGTCGATCATGTTCGACTACGCCAACCTGGACCGCCCGATCGTCGTCTACGCCGACGACTGGGAGACCTACCGCACCACCCGCGGCGTCTACTTCGACCTGATGACCGACCACCCCGGCCGGGTCGCCCGCACCCAGGAGGAGCTGACGGAGATCTTCCTCTCCGGCGCCTGGCGCGACGACAGCGCGGCGAAGGCACGGGCCGCGTTCCGGCGCCGGTTCTGCGAGTACGACGACGGCCGCGCCGCCGAACGGGTCGTACGACGGGTGTTCCTGGGCGAACCGGAGGAGTCGCTGCCACCGGTGCTCCCGCTCGAGGAACGCACCCCCGCCCCGACCCCCGAGGAGGTTTCGGCATGACGACCACGACCCCTGACGTCACGGTCACCGTCATCGTCTACAACGACGCCGCCCGCCTGCCCCGGGCGGTCGCCTCGCTGCGCGCGCAGACACACGCGAACATCGAGATCATCATCAGCGACGACCACTCCACGGACGACACGCCCGCGGTGGCACGCCGGCTGGAGGCCGAGGACTCCCGCGTCCGCTATCTGCGCCTGCCGGAGAACAGCGGCGGCTGCAGCGCCCCGCGCAACCGGGCCATCGAGATCGCCCGGGCGCCGTACCTGATGTTCCTCGACAGCGACGACGAACTCCCGCCCCACGCGGTCGAGTCGCTGCTCGCCGCGCACCGCGAACGCGAGGTCGACTTCACCATGGGCGCGGTCCGCCGGGTCCGGGTGGACAACGGCCGCCGCACCACCTGGATGCCGCATCTGGTGGCCGAGCGCCGCACGGTGGAGGGCATCGAGGCGGACCCGCGGCTGTTCTTCGAGCACCTGTCGACGTCCAAGATGTACGCCCGCTCCTTCCTGGACCGCCACGAACTCCGGTTCCCGGAGGGCATCCACTACGAGGACCAGCTGTTCTCGGCGCAGGCGTACTGCCTGGCGAGGGCGTTCACGATCATCCCGGACCCGGTGTACGTCTGGTACATCGACCCGTTCGCGACGGCGGCCTCGGCGTCCATCTCCAACCAGCGGCACAAGGTCACGAACGTCCGCGACCGCGTCCATGTCCAGCGCCTCATCGACGACTTCCTGGTGGAGAGCGGGCACGCGGGGCTGCGCACGGACAAGGACTACAAGTTCCTCAAGCACGACTTCCGGATGTACGCCGGCGACCTCCCCTACCGGGACGAGGAGTGGCTGCGGGCCTTCGCCGACATCATGAACCCCTACCTGGAGACCCTGTCTCCCGGCGCGTACGACCGCCTGCCCCGCCCGGAGCGGGTGGTGCTGGAGCTGCTGCGCGAAGGCCGCCTGGCCGAGGCGCAGCTGGCCGCGCGCGGGCTGGGCCAGGAGGTGGCACCGCGTCAGGTCACGGCCGACGAGGCGGGCGTCCCGTACTGGGGCCAAGGCGTCCCGGACACCGACCGCGGCCGCCGGGAACTGGAGGTCACGGACCTGGAGTTGGACACCCGTCCGTTCCCCACCGCCCTGTTCCGGCACGAGATCACCGAGCTGACCCGCGGCAGCGGGGCCGCGCTCACGCTGGCCATCCGCACCTACGACCCCGGGCTGCGGCTCCCCGTCGGCCCCCAGCGCGCGGGCCTGGTGCTTGCGCCCGGCGGGCGCCGGATGACGGTCCCGTTCCGCCTGGACCCGGTCAGCCCCGGCGTCTTCGAAGGCAGCGTACGCCTGGACCTGGCCTCCGCCCCGATCCCCCTGCAGGGCTTCGAGGGCATCCGGCACCCGCTGGTCCGGCTGAACCAGCAGGGCCTGTCGAACTCCGGCGTGCTCCTGGCGCCGCTCGACTTCCCCACGGCCACGACCCGCGTCGAGTACCGCTCCGGCGCGACCCCGCACGAGGTCACCGTCGAGCCGGAGGGCCGCAACCCCGGCCGCCTGCAGATCCGCTGGCGCCCGGTCGGCGTGACGGCCACGGTCATCCGCCCCGTCGTCAACAAGATCGCCCGCCCCCGGGTCCGCAGGGCAGCGAAGCTGGTTGCAAGCGTGTTGAGGTGATTCCGGCGGGGTTCGCGGCGCCGTCGGACCGCAGGTCCCCGGGCGACCTCGGGTCCGCGCCGGGTTGCTCGCGCAGTTCCCCGCGCCCCTGGGGAGTCGCCGTCACCACATGCCCACAGCGTGCCGCCGCCGCGGCTCAGGGCACCACCCGGTACAGGACCTGCTGGGCGGGGCCGGTCGTCACCTTCCGCAGGCCCGGGCCCGCCAGCCACCGTGGGCCGACGACCCACCGCACCCCGTACTCCCGCACGATTCCCCGCCGCACCTCGGGAGTCGTCCGCGCGTCGAAGTAGCGGCTCACCGCCGCCTCCCGCCACGCGGCGTCCCCCAGGAACACGTCCGGATACCCGGGCGCCACGGTGTACGGGCCGTACGCAGGAATCTGCCGCGAGGGCACCGTACGCGCCATCACGACGTCCCCGTACTTCACCCACGGCGTGATCCAGTGGTAGCCGACCCACGGCGCCTCGTACTTCCTCGCGAGCACCGAGGGCAGCGCACCCTTCCCCGTCACGTACCCGAGCATCCCGGCCTGCGACCACGCCCCCACCGCCAGCGCGACGCCCAGCACACACGCCCACCCGATCCGCAGGGCCCGTCTCCCGGCCGACACCACCTCCAGCGCGGCAGCGAGCTGCGCCGGGATCAATGCGGCGGGCAGGGCGCGGCCCCAGGAGTAGTGCCCGGTCAGCCCGCCCGCGGCGAACACCAGCACGCCGAGCAGGAAGAAGACGGCCAGCGGGTCCCAGCGGTCGCGGCGCAGGCGCAGGGCCAGCGCCGCGACTCCCAGCAGCACCAGCCCGAACCGCTCGGCCAGGTGCTGGTACAGCGGCTTGTGGATGGCCTCCAGGTCCGCCCCCGCGGAGAACAGCGCGAAGAAGTCGTAGTACGGCCACAGCCACAGCAGCACCGCCCCGAGGGCCAGCCCGGCACCCACCCGCAGCCACACCTGCCGGCCGGGCCGCGCGGCGATCACCGTGGCCAGCGCGCCGAGCGTGGCGACGACGCCCGTGAACTGGTGGCACAGCAGGATCAGCGCCCACAGCGCGCCCAGCCCCAGCCATCCCGGCCACGCGGCCCGCGCCCGCAGGGCCCGCGTGAGCCATGCCCAGAAGTGGAAGGTGAGGCCGAGAGCGAAGACGCTCGGGTACGACACCGTCAGCGCGAGGGAGTTGAGGCCGACGAAGCCGCTCCAGTTGAAGACGGCCGTGCCCCACAGCAGGACCAGGCTCAGAAAGGCCAGGGCCGGTGCCGCCCGGTGCGCGCTCAGCGTGCGGACGTACCGCCACACGCCGGTGGCCAGCAGCCCGAGGCCCACCAGCGCTCCGATGCGCAGCACCCGGAACACCGACAGGCCGGTCAG
Source organism: Streptomyces sp. AF1A (assembly GCF_047340315.1). Classification (NCBI taxonomy): domain Bacteria; kingdom Bacillati; phylum Actinomycetota; class Actinomycetes; order Kitasatosporales; family Streptomycetaceae; genus Streptomyces; species Streptomyces sp. AF1A. Next base: position 8,706 of record NZ_JBLEBI010000096.1, on the reverse strand, counting down.
CTTGGCGACGGCGCCCAGCACCAGCATCCACGGCGAGTAGTACGGGCTCGGCGTGTCGGCGTCGACGAGCGGGTTGCCGGGGTGCAGCAGGTCGTGCCGCAGGCGCTGGAGGGTTGCCGCGTGCATGCCCAGGTCGCCGATCCACGGCAGCCGGACGATCACCAGGAGCAGCAACGCCACGACGAGCACGGCGGCGGCATGCGGCAGCGCCCGGCCGGCTCGCGCGGTGGCGCTGGGCGGCTCGGGGCGGCTCACCTGTTCTTCGAGGTCAGACGGAGCGGCGTGCATCCTGCTGGAACACCCAAGTGCGGTAGACGAGGAAACGGAAAGCGGAGGCGACCACAATCGACAGTGCCTTCGCCAGGTTCAATTCCACCACGCCGTGCAGCCCGAGTCCGTGGTAACCGAGCCAGAACAGGCCGCTTTCCATCACCACGCCGATGCCGCTGAAGACGAAGAACAGGGCGATCTGACGAGGAGTGCGCGAGGCCCGGCCGCGATAGGCGAAAAAGCGGAAGCCCAGGTAATTGGTCGCCATCGCGATACAGCTGGCCAGGACGGTCGCGGTCATCGCCTGCCAACCGAAGCCGTGCAGCACCAGGTTGAAGACCAGGAAATTGACCAGGACACCGCTGCCGCCGACGATCCCGAATTTCACGGCCTCCAGCACGACACGGCCGACCGGCCGAGCCGGGGCCGGGGCCGGGGGTGCCGCCGGGCGTGTCTCGGTGAGGTTCACTGTCACACCGCAGACCCTATCCGAAACAGAACGATTAGCAGGAAACGGTAAATTCGCTGATGGTTTTTGCCTAAGGGTCGGCAAGAAACGGAACGCCCCGGGCCGATTTCCCGTCGGCCCGGGGCGTTGTCACCGTCGTACGGCTACCGGTCGTACGACTACGAGTGCGTCCTCAACAGCGTCCGCATCGTGCGCATCGCCACCGAAAGGTTGGCGAGGTCGAAGGTCTCCGAGCTGCGGATCTCCTCCAGGGTGGTGCGCGCCCGGCTCAGGATGGCGGCGTTCTTCTGCTCCCAGGCCTTGAACCGCTGCTCCGGCGTCGAGGTGCCGTTGCCGACCGCGAGGACATCCGCGGTGAGCGACGCGTGGGCCGCGTACAGGTCCTCGCGGATGGAGGCGCGGGCCATGGACTGCCACCGGTCGTTGCGGGGCAGCTCGATGATGCGGTCCATCAGCTCGGCGATGCCGAGGCGGTCGCCGAGGTCGTAGTACACCTCGGCGACGTCCAGCGGCTCCTTGCCCATGCGGTCTGCCACCGAGACGATGTCGAGCGCCGGGAAGGCGGAGGAGAAGCCGGCCACACGCGTGGCGAGTTCGTCCGGCACGCCGGCCGCGGACAGCTCCTCGTACACGTGCTGGTACCACTCCAGGTCCGCGCCCCTGAGCAGCTTCGGCAACTGCTGCCAGACCTGCTCGACCCGCTCGGCGAAGAACTCGACCGTCTCGGCGAGCTGCAGCGGCTGCGGACGGTTGTTCAGCAGCCAGCGGGTGCCGCGCTCGACCAGGCGGCGCGAGTGCAGGCGGATGCGGGTCTGGACGGCCGCGTCGACCTGGTTGTCCAGCGCCTCGACCGCGTCCCACACCGGCGCCGAGCAGAAGATCCTGCGGGCCACGGTCTGGGCACGGACGATCTCCTCCAGCGAGGCGCCGGTCTCCTCGCGCAGGCGGTGCAGGTACGTCGTACCGCCCGTGTTGACCGTGTCGTTCACCAGCACGGTGGTGGTGATCTCGCGGCGCAGCGGGTGGTTGTCGATGGCGTCCGGGAACCGCTCGCGCAGCGCCGTCGGGAAGTAGGCGTGCAGCAGGCCGCGCAGGTAGGGGTCGTCCGGCAGCGAGGTGCCCAGCAGCTCCTCGGCGACCGTGATCTTCGTGTACGCCAGCACGACGGCCGTTTCCGGGCCGGTCAGGCCCTGGCCCTGCGCGAGGCGCTCGCGGATCTGCCGGTCGGTCGGCAGGAACTCCAGCCCCCGGTCCAGGTGGCCCTCGCGCACCAGGTGACGCAGGAACCGCTGCTGGGCGTGGAGCATGTCCTTGGCCTGGAACAGCGCGTTGGCGATGGCGATGTTCTGCGCGTAGTTGTTGCGCAGGACCAGCGCGCCGACCTCGTCGGTCATCTCGGCGAGCAGCTTGTTGCGCTGCTTCACCGTCATGTCCCCGTCCGCGACCAGGCCGTTCAGCAGGATCTTGATGTTCACCTCGTGGTCGGAGGTGTCCACACCGGCGCTGTTGTCGATCGCGTCCGTGTTGATCTTGCCGCCGTGCATGGCGAACTCGATGCGGCCGAGCTGGGTCAGGCCCAGGTTGCCGCCCTCGCCGACGACCTTGACCCTGAGGTCGCTGCCGTTGACGCGGATGGCGTCGTTGGCCTTGTCGCCGACGTCCGCGTTGGACTCCGCGGAGGACTTCACGTACGTGCCGATGCCGCCGTTCCACAGCAGGTCCACCGGCGCCTTCAGGATCGCCTTCATCAGGTCGGCCGGGGTCATCTTGGTGACCTTGTCCTCGATGCCGAGGGCCTCGCGGATGTGGGCGTTGACCTGGATGGACTTGGCGGTGCGCGGGAAGATCCCGCCGCCCGCCGACAGCAGCTCGGTGTTGTAGTCGGCCCAGCTGGAGCGGGGCAGCTCGAACAGGCGGCGGCGCTCGGCGTAGGAGGTGGCCGCGTCCGGGGTGGGGTCGATGAAGATGTGCCGGTGGTCGAAGGCGGCGACCAGGCGGATGTGCTCGGAGAGCAGCATGCCGTTGCCGAACACGTCACCGGACATGTCACCGATGCCGACGACCGTGAAGTCCTCGGACTGCGTGTCCACGCCCAGCTCGCGGAAGTGCCGCTTGACGGACTCCCAGGCGCCGCGCGCGGTGATGCCCATGCGCTTGTGGTCGTAGCCGGCCGAGCCGCCGGAGGCGAAGGCGTCGCCGAGCCAGAAGTTGTAGCTGTCGGCGACCTCGTTGGCGATGTCGGAGAAGGTCGCGGTGCCCTTGTCGGCGGCGACGACCAGGTAGGTGTCGTCGCCGTCGTGCCGGACCACGTCCTTGGGGGGCACGACCTCGCCGGCGACCATGTTGTCGGTGATGTCGAGCAGCGCCGAGATGAACGTCTTGTAGCTGGCGATGCCCTCGGCCAGCCAGGCGTCACGATCCTGCACCGGGTCCGGCAGCTGCTTGGCGACGAAGCCGCCCTTGGCGCCGACCGGCACGATGACGGTGTTCTTCACCATCTGCGCCTTGACCAGGCCCAGGATCTCGGTGCGGAAGTCCTCGCGCCGGTCGGACCAGCGCAGGCCGCCGCGGGCGACCTTGCCGAAGCGCAGGTGCACGCCCTCCACCCGCGGCGAGTACACCCAGATCTCGTACGCCGGGCGCGGCGCGGGCAGGTCCGGGATGGCCTGCGGGTCGAACTTCATCGACACGTAGTCGTGCGGGTGCCCGTCGGCGCGCCGCTGGAAGAAGTTCGTGCGCAGGGTCGCCTTGATGACGGTCAGGAAGGACCTGAGGATGCGGTCCTCGTCGAGGCTCGCCACCTGGTCCAGGGCGGCGTCCAGCTCCTCCAGCAGGGCCTCCACGATCTCCAGGCCGGCCTGCTGGCGCTCCGGGGACATCCGCGCCTCGAACAGGGAGACGAGGAGCCGGGTGGTGTGGACGTTGTTGCGGAGGGTGTCCTCCATGTAGTCCTGCGAGAAGGTCGACCCGGCCTGCCGCAGGTACTTGGCGTAGGCGCGCAGCACCATCGCCTCGCGCCAGGTCAGCCCGGCGCTGAGGACGAGGGCGTTGAAGCCGTCGTTCTCCGCCTTGCCGGTCCAGGTCGCCGCGAACGCCTCCTGGAAGCGCTCACGCCCGTCGTCGCCCAGGTAGTCGCCGTTGCCGCCGCCGAGCGACTTCGGGATGCGCAGGCCGAAGTCGTAGATCCAGGCGGTGGCGCGGTCCGCGCAGCGCAGCTCGTACGGCCGCTCGTCCACGACGTCGACGCCGAGGCGCTGCAGCACCGGCAGCACCGCGGTCAGGGAGACGGCGTCGCCCTTGCGGTAGATCTTGAAGCGGCGCTCGTCGGGGGCGGCGCCCACCGGCTCGTACAGGCTGAGCGCGAAGTCGTTGCCGGGCTCCTCGCTGAGCCGCTCCAGGTGGATCAGGTCGGCGACCGCCGCGCGCGGGGTGTGGTCGGCCTTGTAGCCCTCGGGGAAGGCGCTGCTGAAGCGGCGCAGCAGCTCGGCGGCGCGCTCCTCGCCGCACTCGGCGTTCAGCGCCTCGGCGAATCCGTCCGCCCAGGAGCGGGCGGCCTCGACCAGGCGGGCCTCGATGCGCTCCCTGTCGGCGTCCGACAGCTCGGGCAGCTCGGTGCCCGGCGGGACGCGGACGACGAAGTGCAGCCGGGAGAGGATCGACTCGGTGTTCCACGCGGTGAAGTCGACGCTGATGCCGCCGAGTTCCTCCTTCAGGATGTCGATGATCCTGAGCCGGACGCCGGTGGTGTAGCGGTCGCGCGGAAGGTAGACCAGGGCGGAGTAGTAGCGGCCGTACTCGTCCTGCCGCAGGTACAGCCGCAGCCGGCGGCGCTCCTGCAGGTACAGCACGCTGGTCACGATGGACTGCAGCTCGTCGACCGGCGTCTGGAACAGCTCGTCGCGCGGGTACGTCTCCAGGATCTGCAGCAGGTCACGACCGTCGTGGCTGTGGGGCGAGAAGCCGGCCCGCTCCAGGACCGCGTCGACCTTGCGGCGGATCACGGGGACGCGGCGCACGGACTCGGTGTAGGCGGCCGAGGAGAACAGGCCGAGGAAGCGGCGCTCGCCCACGACGTTGCCGTCCGCGTCGAACTTCTTCACACCGATGTAGTCCAGGTACGACGGCCGGTGCACGGTGGCCCGGCTGTTCGCCTTGGTCAGCACGAGCAGCTTGTGCTCGCGGGCCTTGGCGCGCGCGTCGGCCGGGAGCCGCTCGAAGGAGGGGCTGACGGGGTGCTGGTCGTCCTCGGAGTGGTGCGGGTCCGAGCGCAGTATGCCGAGACCGGTGCCGGGGACGGCGGCGAGGGTGTCGTCGTCGCGCAGCTGGTACTCGCGATAGCCGAGGAAGGTGAAGTGGTCGTCGGCGAGCCAGCGCAGCAGCTCACGGGCCTCCGCGACCTCGGGTCCCGGCAGGTCGGCGGGGACGGGCTCGCTCTCCAGGTCGTCGGCGATCCGGGTCGCCGCGTCCCGCATCTTCTGCCAGTCCTCGACGGCCTCGCGCACGTCGGACAGGACGCGCAGCAGATCGGCGGTGATCTGCTTCAGATCGGCCCGGTCGGTCTCCCGGTCGATCTCGACGTGGATCCAGGACTCGACGTGCGCGTCGTGCGGAAGGTCACCGGTGGGCTTGGTCGGCAGGATCTCGAGCAGCTTGCCGGTGACGTCGCGCCGGACCACGAACTGCGGGTGGATCACGACGTGGATGCCGCGCCCCTGCCGCGTCAGCTCGTTGGTGACCGAGTCGACGAGGAACGGCATGTCGTCGGTCACGACCTCGACGACCGTGTGGCTGCAGGTCCACCCGTTCTCCTCCACGGTCGGGGTGTGGACCCGTACGTTCGCGGTGCCCTGGGGGCGCATCTCCGCGAGCCGGTAGTGCGAGACCGCGGCGCCGAAGACGTCGACCGGGTCGCGGTCGGCGAGGTCTTCCGGGGCGGTGTGCAGGTAGTAGCGCTGGAGGAACGTGAGCACGGATTCGCTGTCCGGGGCGCCCGGGGTGCCCTCGCCCGTCGTCCCGGTCGGTAGGTGCCCCCCGACCGGGCTGTTCTCAGCTACCCGAGAGGCCCTTTCGAGCAGCTCGGCCTTGGCTTCGTCCAGCTTGGTCTGCATTGTCCTCTGGCTCCTGTCGCGCGCCGTTGCGTGACGTAGAAGGAAGTACGGTCTCTTCCCCAGCGGCTGGACGCCCCGTCCCGGGGTGTCCGGACCGATCAGACGCTATGCCGCCGGGTGAGATGAGCGGGGGGTATTCGGCCATTCTCGACACGACTACCGGGTGTGACGCTGCTCTCGGCACCGTCGCGCTCGGGGCCGTGCCAGGCGTCCTGGGGGCATCCGCGGCCCCGTCCCGCCCGCGAGGACCAGCGACCGCCGCCCGGTCACGGAGGTGCTCCGTGCAACCCGGGCGCAGGGCAGGAGCAGGATCGCCCCCGCGAGATATCGCGCTGATCACGCCACAAGGCTATCCCCACTCACCCCGTGGCCGTCATGAGCCGTATGTGTACAAAACACGGGGTCGAAGTTTGACGTTCTGCACAGCACCGGGCCGGCGACGCGTGGCCTAGCCGCACCGCCGCCCGCCGGGCGACGCATCCGGTCGCGTCCCGCGGTCTGCCGCCGCACTCTGAAAAGCGACGGGCCCCCTTGGCAAGCACGGCCGGCGGAGGCACGTTGCCCCAGACAGTGCGCCCCCGCCCAGGAGCCTTTCCCGAGGAGCCGACATGCCCGCGAAGATCCTCATCGTCACCGGCGACGCAGCGGAGTCCCTGGAAGTCCTCTACCCCTACCAGCGCCTGCGCGAGGAAGGCTACGACGTCCATATCGCGGCTCCCACCCGCAAGACCCTGCGCTTCGTCGTCCACGACTTCGAACCCGGCTTCGACACCTACACCGAGAAGCCCGGCTACACCTGGCCCGCCGACCTCGCGTTCGCCGAGGTCGACCCCGGCGAGTACGCGGCCCTCGTCATCCCCGGCGGCCGGGCCCCGGAGTATCTGCGCAACGACCCCGAACTCCGCAAGATCCTCAAGGCCTTCTTCGACGCGGACAAGCCGGTCGCCCAGATCTGCCACGGTCCCCTGCTCACCGCGGCGATCGACAGCCTGCGCGGTCGCCGGGTCACGGCCTACCCGGCCCTGGAACTCGACATGCAGGCCGCCGGAGCGGGCTTCCAGGACGCCGAGGCGGTCGTCGACGGCACCCTCGTCTCGGCGCGCGCCTGGCCGGACCATCCCGCGTGGATGCGGGAGTTCCTCACGGTGCTGCGCTCGAAGGCTCCGGTGAGCTGAGGCCGACGTACCGGCGCGGGCAGGGGCCCTCCCGGGCCTCGCCCGGCGGGAACGGGGTGCCGCAACCGCGGGAAGGCACCGGTGAACCGAGGCCGTCGTACCGACGCGGCTGGGGCCCTCCCTGGCCTCGCCCGGCGGGAACGGGGTACCGCACCCGCGGGAAGCCTCTCGTTGAGATCATGCCGGGCCCGCGGGCCCGGCCACCGCGCCCTGATCCGGCCTGATCCCAGCAAAAGACACTAGGCCGCCAGCCGCTGCGCGACCTGCACCGCCTCGGCCAGCGTGTCCACGACGGGCACGCCGACCGCCTCCAGGCTGGCCCGGCTGTGCGATCCCCCGGTGTACAGCACGGCCTCCGCCCCCACGTGCCGCGCCGCCACCGCGTCGTCCGCCGCGTCCCCGATGACCACGGTGCGCGCCGGTTCGACCCGCGCGAGCCCCTGCAGATGCCGCACCATGTGCTCGGCCTTGCTCCCGCCGGAGGGCCCCGTCCGCCCGTCGACGCGTATGAAGTGCTCCTCGATCCCGAACCCCCGCACGAGCGGCACCAGGTCCGCGTGCCCGTACATGCTCAGCAGCGACTGGCTGTGCCCCGACGACCGCCACCCCGCCAGCAGCTCCTCCGCGCCCGAGGTCAGCGAGCAGCGGCTCCGGTGCTCGGTGTAGTACCGGTGGAAGACCGCGTCCATCAGCTCCCACTCGGCCTCGGTCGGCAGCCGGCCGAGCAGCCGCTCGTAGAACTTCGGCACCGGGACGCAGTACAGCGCCCGGTACTGCTCCAGCGTGATCGGGTCGAGCCCCAGCTCGGCGAAGGCCGCGTTCGTCGCCCCGATGATCGCCTCGTTGTCGTGGAACAGCGTCCCGTTCCAGTCCCAGACGATGTGCGCGCTTGCCACTTTCCCCATGACCAAGACCGTACCCGCCGCCACTGACAATCGCGGCGGCGGAGCCATCCGGCCGGCTCAGCCCTCGCCGACCAGGTTGGGGATCTCCTGCGTGGCGTACCACAGCAGCTCGTGGTCGTCCGCGCCGTCCACGACGAACTGCGCGTCGTCGTCCCCGCCGTCGGCCGCCTCCAGCGCCCCGGCCGCGGCGGCCACGTCCGGCTCCGCGTCGTCGGCGTCGACGTGGACCGCCGCCGCCTTGGCGAGCGGCACCGTCGCCGTCACGGTCACCTCGCCGAGCGCGGCCGGATCGAGCCCGCGGTCGGGGTCGGCCGTGGCGGCGCCGTCGGACACGTCGACGGCGACCACGACCCGGCGCCGCGGCGCTTCCGGGTCGGCCGCCACGAGCCGCAGGGAGGCCAGCGCGGCCCGGCTGAGCGCGGCGTACTCCAGTTCCTCGATGTCGTCGGAGAGGTACCACTCGCGCAGCGCGGGGGTGATGGCGTACGCGACGAAGGGACCGGTCCCCAGCTCACCCTTCTTGTGCGCCTCGGCGAGACGGGGGAGGGTCAGGGGGACGTAGACGCGCATGCCGGCCGCTCTTTCCTGGTCAAGGGCTCCGCTGGGGTCCCGGGGTCAGGGCCGCTGGGCCCGCCTCCCGCAGGGCTTCAGGATACGGTGCGGCTGTCCCCTTTCGGGTCCCTGCCCGCCCCCGCGCACGCGTCAACTCCGCGCCGCGCAGCTCACCCGGGACACCCGCTCTCCTCCGGGGTTCCGGCCTCCGCCCGTCCCACTGATGA
>NZ_JBLEBI010000095.1:0-24573 GCF_047340315.1 Streptomyces sp. AF1A | reverse complement strand
TCCGGCCTCGGTCGCCGGGAAGCGGGCGACGGCGGCGGGCCAGCCGGGCGGCAGCAGGGCGCCGGCCAGGTCGGTGACGACGGTGACCCGGTCGCCCTGCATCTCCGCGGGGCTGAGCAGGACGGCGTCGTGCGGGGCGTGCAGGGTGTCGCGCCAGGTCTCGTCGCTGACCAGGTGCAGGCCCTCGTCCGTGGCGGCCTCCACGGTCTCGTGCAGCAGTTCGGGCGGGGCGACGGTGGCGGTGGGGTCGTCGGCGACGGACAGCACCAGCAGTCGCGGGTCGCCGCCCTCGGCGCGGACCCGCCGGACGGTTTCCAGCAGGGCGTACGGGTCGGGCACGCCCCCGCTCTCGGCGGGCGTGGGCACGTGGAAGACGGGCCGGCCGAGCAGGCGTGCGTAGGGCGCCCACCAGGCGGCGCACGGGCGGGGGACGAGGACGTCGGCACCGTCGCCGGCGAGCGCGGCGGTGAGAGCGAGCAGCAGGGCGGGGGCGCCGGGCCCCGCGGCCACCTGGTCCGGGGCGCAGGGCAGCCCGCGCCGTGTCCAGTAGCCGCAGGCGGACTCCAGCAGGGCGGGGGCGCCGCCCACGGGCTGGGCGTCGGCGCGGCTCGCGGCGGCGGCGACCACGGCGGCGAGTTCGGGGAGCACGGGCAGTCCGTCGCCGGGCAGCGGTGGGCCGTAACGGACGGGCCCGTGGCCCTCGGGGTCCGTCTGCCGCATCTCCGCCTCCGCGCAGTCCGTCGTGCCGCCGTACCGCACGGTCCGCGCCGTGCCGTTCTGCTGTGCCGCCTGACGCGCCGCCTTGTCGTCGGCCGGTGGTGCGCGATGTGCGGCTGGTGCGCCGGCGGTCTCCTGGTCTCCTCGGGATGGTGTGTACCCGCTGGACGGTCGTCCATGGGCGGGACGGCAGTTGTCCGGCTCACGCGCCGGTCGGGCGGTCCTTCGCCGGCCGTCTGCCGCCGAGGATGCGGTAGCCGGCCCCGGCGCAGGCGGCGGCGATGCACAGGGCGCCGGCGACGAGTGCCGGGACCGAGTCGGCGAAGCTGCCGCCCGCGCCGGCCACCACGCCGTGCTGCACGGCGGACGGGACACAGTCCTCCGCGTCGCCGGACCCGCTGCAGGAGTTCGCGTCGGGGTCGGGGCAGGGCACGCCTGCGGCGCACTTCGGCCCGTCGGTGCCGCAGGTCTCGCCGTCGTCGCAGGCCAACGTCTCCTCCGGCGTCTCCTCGGGCGTTTCCTCGGGCGTTTCCTCGGGCGTTTCCTCAGCCGTCTCCTCCGGCGTCTCCTCGGCCGTCTCCTCCGGCGATGCTTCCGGCGTGTCCTCCGCCGTCTCCTTCGGCGTCGCTCCCGCCGTCTCCTCCGGCGTGTCCGCTCCCGCCGTCTCCTGCGGCGTGACCCCGGCCGAGTCCTCGGCCGTCTCATCCGCCGTTTCCCGCGGCGTCTGTTTCGGCGTCTCCTGCGCGTCCACGCAGGACGTGCCGGCGGTGCAGGTGGCCGTGCCGGTGCATTGCTGAGCCGTGCCGGTGCACGGCGCAGCGTCGGGGGTGCGGGCGGGGGTGGGGGCAAGCGTGGAGCCCGGGGTGGCGGACAGTCGCCGGGTGCCGCTGGGACAGGCCGCGTCCGCAGGGGTGTGCCCCGGGACGAGGAGGGCGCCGACGGTGGCCGTGGACGAGGGGTCCGCGGCCAGGCCGGGTATGGAGGCGCAGCTCGCGGTCGCCGTGCCGGGGCCGGCGTCGGGGTCCGCGGACGCGGCGGTCCCGCTCAGGGCGAGCGCGGCACCGGCGACGAGGGCGACGGACAGGGCGCGGGCGGTGCGGCGCATGGGAGGGCTCCTCGACGGGCAACGGCCGGACGGTCGTACGGCGGGTCGCGGGGCACCGTGCCGCGGTACCGCCGTGCTGCGGTACCGCCGTGCTGCGCCCGCGGTGCGGGTACGGGTTCACACCCGCGCTGCCATCTCAGCCCGCCCGGCGCCCCGGCGCGCGCGGCCGGACCCCATTCGCGGGAAGCGGACGCCCAGGCGGGTGACGCGCCGGGGGACGCGTTTCGGCCCGTGTCCGCCGGGGCCGGACGGCCGGTTCTCCGGAGGTTTTCCGGCTCCCCGGCCGGTCACTCGGCAAGGGCCGGCCGGATCGTCGTTTCCTACCGCACCGGGGAGGTCCCTCCATGAGCACCAAGGTCTCCGACCACGTCCTCGAGCGCCTGCGGGCCTGGGGCGGTCGCCAACCGGTACGCGCGGCACATCACCATGCGGCCGGGCATGCGGGGGTCGCTGTCCGGGACGCTGGCGACGATGGGGCCGGGGGTGCCGTACGCGATCGGCGCCAAGTTCGCGCACCCGGACCGGCCGGTGTTCGCGCTGGTCGGTGACGGCGCGATGCAGATGAACGGCCTGGCGGAGATGATCACGGCGGCCAAGTACCGGGACCGCTGGTCGGATCCGCGGCTGGTGGTCGCGGTGTGGAACAACCAGGACCTGAATCAGGTGACGTGGGAGATGCGGGCCATGGAGGGCTCCCCGTCGCTCCTGCCCTCGCAGGCGATCCCGGACGTGCGGTGCGCGGCGTTCGCGCGCACGCTGGGCCTGACCGGGATCCGGGTGGAGAAGCCGGAGGACGTCGAGGCGGGCTGGCGCGCGGCCCTGGAGGCCGACGGGCCGTGCGTGATCGGGTTCCTCACCGACCCCGCCGTACCGCCGATCCCGCCGCACGCCACCTGGGAGCAGATGGAGGCGACGGCCACCGGCGGTCCTCAAGGGCGACGCCGACCGGGGTTCCATGGTCAGGCAGGGGCTGAAGGCGAAGGTGCAGGAGTTCCTGCCGGGCCGCAGCAGGCAGTAGCGCGCAACCTCCCTGCGGGCGTGGGGCGTTGGTCGTCCTGCCGCCCTGGGTCCGGGCCGGTCGGCCCCCCGTAGGGACTTGCGGCCCCTGACCCGCCGGGCGCCGCCTGACCACCCTGGAAGCGGATTCCTGCTCCCCGGAGGTGGAGACGATGCACCGAACCGTCACGGCAGGCCTCGACGGCTCGCCGGAGAGCCGCGCCGCAGCCGAGTGGGCGGCGCGCGAGGCCCGGCTGCGGGGTCTGCCGTTGCGGATCGTCCACGTCGGGGAGCCGCTGCCGGGTGGCGAGACCTCGCGGGAGGGGGCCGAGCGGATCGTCGACGCCTCGCGCGAGGCCTCCCTTCTCGTCGTGGGCCGGCGCACCCGCACCAGCCCCCTGGGCACCCATGTCGGCCATGTCGCGCACGCCGTCCTGCACCACGCCCCGGCCCCCGTCGCCGTGGTACCGCACGACTGACCCGCTGCCCGAGGAGCGGAACCATGACGAACCCGATGAACCCCATGGACCCGACGCACCCGATAGACCCGATAGACCCGACGCACCCGACGCACCCGATAGACCCGACTGACCCGACGAACCCGACGGACCCGACGGACCAGCCGATCGTCGTCGGCGTCGACGGCTCCCGGGCGAGCCTGCGCGCGGTGGACTGGGCGGCCGACGAGGCCGCGCTGCGCGGGGCGGCGCTCCGGCTGGTGCACGCCTCCGTGTGGGAGCGCTACGAGGGCGGCCTGCTCGCCCCGGACCCGGACGAGCCGTCCGAGCGCGAGCTGATCGAGGACATGGTCGCGGTCGCCGAGCGGCGCGCCCGCCACCGGCAGCCGGGCGTGCGGGTGACGACGGCCGTGCTGCCGGAGGAGCCGGAGTACACGCTCGTGCGGGAGAGCCGCACCGCCCTGGCGGTCGTGCTGGGCAGCCGTGGCCGCGGCGCGACGGCCGAGGCGATGGAGGGTTCCGTGACCGCGGCCGTGGCCGGGCACGCGCACTGCCCGGTGATCGTGATCCCCGGCGGTCAGGACCCCCCGGCCCACCCGCGAGGCTGGGGCCGGATCGTCCTCGGCGTCGGCGAGCGGCCGGCCGGATCGGCCGCCGTGCGGTTCGCCGTCGAGGAGGCATCCGTGCGGGGAGTTCCCCTGGACGCCGTACGGGCCTGGCGGCACCCCGCGCCGGTGACCGCGGCCCGGGGCCCGCACGCCCTCGCCGCACCGGCGCCCGCCGAGCAACAGGCCGCCGAGCTGCTGGAGGACGCCCTGCGCGACGCACCCGCCGACATGAAGGTGGACCGGCGCGCCCTCGAAGGTCACCCGCGCGACGTCCTGACCGCCGTCTCGCGCCAGGCCGACCTGCTCGTCGTCGGCGCGCGGCGCCACCACGGCCATTTCGGCCCCCGGCTCGGCCGCATCGCCCACGGCGCGCTGCACCACGCGGCGTGCCCGGTCGCCGTCGTACCCGAACTTTCCTGACATCACCGGCACACTGCCGCCCATGGACGACGAACCCGGAGGTCCCATGCCCACGGCCGCCCGCCCGGACGCCACCGCACTCACCGACGAGGAACTGCGCACCCTGGACGCACACTGGCGCGCCGCCAACTACCTGGCGGCGGGCCAGATCTACCTCATGGCCAACCCGTTGCTCACCGAGCCGCTCCGGCCCGAGCACATCAAGCCCCGGCTGCTCGGCCACTGGGGCACCTCGCCCGGCCTGAACCTCGTGTACACCCACCTCAACCGGGTGATCAAGGCGCGCGGACTGGACGCGCTGTGCGTCTGGGGGCCGGGACACGGAGGACCGGCCGTCGTCGCGGGCTCCTGGCTGGAGGGCAGCTACAGCGAGACCTACCCCGACGTGTCACGGGACGCGGCCGGCATGGCACGGCTGTTCCGGCAGTTCTCCTTCCCCGGCGGCGTGCCCAGCCATGTGGCCCCGGAGACCCCGGGCTCCATCCACGAGGGCGGCGAGCTCGGCTACTCCCTCGCACACGCCTACGGCGCCGCCCTGGACAACCCCGGCCTGCTGGTGGCCTGTGTGATCGGCGACGGCGAGGCGGAGACCGGGCCGCTGGCCGCCTCGTGGCACTCCAACAAGTTCCTCGACCCGGTGCACGACGGGGCCGTCCTGCCCGTCCTCCACCTCAACGGCTACAAGATCGCCAACCCGACCGTGCTGTCCCGCCTTCCCGAACCGGAGCTGGACGCGCTGCTGCGCGGCTACGGGCACGAACCCCTCCACGTCACCGGCGACGACCCCGCGCTGGTGCACCGTGCCCTGGCCGCGGCCTTCGACGAAGCCCTGGACCGCATCGCCCGCGCGCAGCGCACCGCCCGCGCGGAGGGCGTCACCGAGCGCGTGCACTGGCCGATGATCGTCCTGCGCACCCCGAAGGGCTGGACCGGCCCGGCCGAGGTGGACGGGGAACCGGTCGAGGGCACCTGGCGCGCCCACCAGGTGCCGCTCGCCGCCGTCCGCGAGAACCCGGAGCACCTGCGGCAGTTGGAGCGGTGGCTGCGCTCGTACCGGCCCGAGGAGCTGTTCGACGAGGGCGGCAGGCCCGTCGCCGACGTCCTCGCCTGCGTGCCCGAGGGCCCGAAGCGCCTCGGAGCCTCCCCGTACGCCAACGGGGGCCGCCTCACCCGCGAGCTGCCGCTGCCGTCCCTGGACGCCTTCGCCGTACCCGTCGACAAGCCCGGCAGCACGCTGCACGAGCCCACCCGCGTGCTGGGCGGCCTTCTCGCCCGGGTCATGGACGACACCCGGGCGCGCCGGGACTTCCGCCTCGTCGGCCCGGACGAGACCGCCTCCAACCGCCTGCAGGCCGTCTTCGACGCCAGTGGCAAGGCCTGGCAGGCCGAGACGCTCCCGGTCGACGAACACCTGGACCGGCACGGCCGGGTGATGGAGGTCCTCTCCGAACACCTCTGCCAGGGCTGGCTGGAGGGCTATCTGCTGACCGGCCGGCACGGGCTGTTCTCCTGCTACGAGGCGTTCGTGCACATCGTCGACTCGATGGTCAACCAGCACATCAAGTGGCTCAGGACCTCGCGGGAACTGACCTGGCGGGCTCCGGTGCCGTCCCTCAACTACCTTCTGACGTCGCACGTGTGGCGCCAGGACCACAACGGATTCTCGCATCAGGACCCCGGGTTCGTGGACCACGTCCTCAACAAGAGCCCGGCGGTGGTGCGCGTCTATCTGCCGCCGGACGCGAACACGCTGCTGTCCGTGACCGACCACGCGCTGCGCAGCCGCGACTACGTGAACGTGATCGTCGCGGGCAAGCAGCCGTGCTTCGACTGGCTGTCGCTGGACCAGGCGCGGGGGCACTGCGCGCGCGGCGCCGGGATCTGGGAGTGGGCGGGCTCCGGGAACGGCGGCGAACCCGACGTCGTCCTCGCCTGCGCCGGTGACGTGCCCACCATGGAGGTGCTGGCGGCGGCGCAGTTGCTGCGCCGCCACCTGCCGGAGCTGGCGGTGCGGGTGGTCAACGTGGTCGACATGACACGGCTGCTGCCGCGCGAGGAACACCCGCACGGGATGACCGACTTCGAGTACGACGGCCTGTTCACGCCGGACAAGCCGGTCATCTTCGCCTACCACGGCTACCCGTGGCTCATCCACCGCCTCACCTACCGCCGCGCCGGTCACCGGAACCTGCACGTGCGCGGCTACAAGGAGTCGGGCACCACGACCACCCCCTTCGACATGGTCGTCCGCAACGACCTGGACCGGTACCGGCTCGTCATGGACGTGATCGACCGCGTCCCGGGCCTCGCCGTCCGCGCGGCCGCCGTGCGCGAGGCGATGGCGGACGCCCGCACCCGGCACCACGCCTGGATCCGCGAACACGGCACCGACCTGCCCGAGGTCGCCGAGTGGACCTGGCACGGCTGAGCGCCGCGGGGTGCCCTCCGGCGCTCGGGTGGGGTGCGCCCCGCGGGTGAGGTACAGAACGGCCGGTGAGGTACGGCCGGCAGGTGAGGTGCAGACAGCCGGTGAGCTGCGGCCCGCGGGTCAGGTGCAGACAGCAGGCGAGGTACGGCCCGCGGGTCAGGTGCAGACAGCAGGCGAGGTACGGCCCGCGGGTCAAGTGCGGACAGCCGGCGAGGTACGGCCCGCGGGTCAGGTGCAGACAGCAGGCGAGGTACGGCCCGCGGGTCAAGTGCAGACAGCCGGCGAGGTGCGGTCGGCGGAGTGCCGGGCCGGACCGCCGCGGTCAGACTGGAGACACGACCACCGGAGCGGATGCACGACGCACCGGACTCACGCGAGAACGGTCGGAGATCATGACTGAGTGGGCAGACAGCGGCCACCCGGCGACGGGGTCCGGGCGCGACGACGCGGACCGGGCGTCCTTCGTGGTGGACGACGAGGGCATCGTGGTGGCCTGGCACCCGGCCGCCGAGAAGCTGCTCGGGTACTCCGCGCAGCAGGTCGTCGGCCGGGCCACCCGTGATCTGGTGGTCGTCGACGGCCCGACGGGCCGGGAGCCGTCCGACGTCGTGCTCCGCCACCGCGACGGGCGGCACATCGGCTGCCGGGTCCGCGTGAGCGCCGAGCACCGGGGCCAGGAGCCGCTGCGCTGGCGGGTCCAGGTGGCGCGCAGCGAGGAGGATGAGGCGTCCGCCGCCGTCGACCGGGCGCTGATGCGGGCCCTGTTCACGCGCTCCCCGGTCGGCCTGTTCGTGCTCGACGCCGACCTGCGCCTGGTGCGGTACAACACCGCCGCGGAGGGCATGCAGGGCACCCGGGTGAGCGAGGGAGTCGGGCTGCGGCCCACCGAGGCGTGGCCCGACTTCAGCGCCCAGGAGGTCGAGCAGGTGATGGCCGAGGTCCTGCGGACCGGGCAGCCGGTCCTCGCTTTCCGGCCCGCCGGGCCGCCCGGCCGGGGCGCGGCGGCCATCCGTTCGGCGGGCCACCCGGCCGGTGCGGAACCACCGGCCTGGGGGCCACCCGGCGGACGCGGGGGCCATCACTTCAGCGGGCCACCCGGCGGACGCGAAACCACCGGCTCGGCGGGTTACGCCACCGGTACGAAAGCCCCGGCCCGGCGGGCCGCCCGGGCGGGGCAGGTTGTTATGTGGCGGCCTGCGCGGGTACGCGTGTGCGCACACGACCGACCGGTGCGCGATCCGCCGTACGGGCTGGGCTGCGAAAGCAGTTCGGCCGTGTCGGCGGCGCGGCACCGGGTACGCGGGGCGGACGTCGACCCCCTGGAGGGAGACATGCAGCGAGGCAGTGACCGGCTGAGCGTCCACCGGGACGAGGAGATGAAGCACGAGCTGAAGGGGCTGCTCAGGTCCGGGCACCCGACGCGGGTCGAGGAGTGGCACGACCCGGAACCCGCCGCCGACGACGACCCGGAGGTGTGGGCCGGCCCGGTCGGCGGCCTGGGATCCCCGGCGTCGCTGGAGCGGACGCGGCTGGAACTGGCCCGCATCCTGGGGCGCGGGGCGTTCCCGGCGCGGGCCGGGGAGCTGGCCGCGGAGCTGCGCCGGGACAACGCCCCGGACCCACTGGTGCAGGCCGTGGCGGAGCTGCCACGCGCCGAGCGGTTCAACAACGTCCAGCAGTTGGCCGAGGCGCTGACGGGCGGGGCGTGAGCCGGGGACAGGCGGCCGGGATCGCGCGGGGCGCCACCGTCGACGTCGGTGACGTCACCACGCGATTTCTGCTGTACGGGCTGCTGCCGGACTGCCGGCGCCCGCTGTCCCCCGGCTGTCCGGCCGGCATCGGGCCTGCGAGCGGCGTGTGCGTGCTGCCGTACGGCGAGGAGTCGCTGCGCCGCCGGCGGGCGATCCGGCGCGAGAAAGCGGCGAGCCCGGGCCGTCAGGGCCGGCGGGCTGCCGGGAAAGGAAGCTGAGAGATCATGCGTATCGCGTTTCTGGTGGCGCCCGAGGGCGTCGAGCAGGTCGAGCTGACCGAGCCGTGGAAGGCGGTCTCCGACGCCGGGCACGAGCCGGTGCTGGTGTCGACCCGGTCCGGGAAGATCCAGGCCTTCAACCATCTCGACAAGGCGGACACCTTCGACGTGGACGAGGTGGTGGGCGAGAGCGCGGCCACCTCGTTCGGCGGTCTGGTGCTGCCGGGCGGGGTGGCCAATCCGGACTTCCTGCGGATGGACGAGAAGGCAGTCGCGTTCGTGAAGGACTTCTTCGAGCAAGGGCGTCCGGTCGCCGCGATCTGCCATGCGCCGTGGACGCTGGTGGAGGCGGACGTGGTGCGCGGCCGGGTACTGACGAGCTGGCCGAGCCTGCGAACGGACATCCGCAACGCGGGCGGCACCTGGGTGGACGAGCAGGTGAAGATCTGCGACCACGGCCCCAACCAGCTGGTGACCAGCCGCAAGCCGGACGACCTGAAGGCCTTCTGCGACGCCTTCCTGCACGTGTTCTCCGGTGAGGCGGGCTGAACACCGACCCGCTCGCCGAGGGCCGGCCCGCGCGGGCCGGCCCTCTGTGTACGCGTCTGCGTATGCGTCCTGGTCGGCGAAGCCTCGCCGTACGCAGTCGCTCGTGCAGTCGCAAAGGAGACAGGTACGGATACGGGTCGACGGCCTCAGGTGCCGGACGTGCCCGGGGTGACCGTCTCGCCGCAGCAGCGCTCCCGGGCGCCCTCGCGGGTGCGGCCCGCGCTGACCAGGCGGCGCGGGTTGCGGCGCAGATATTCGCCCTCCAGCTGTGCCATGCGCTCGTTGTGGGCTCGCAGCGCGTCGTTCGAGCCGTACAGGAGGGTGTCGTGGCGCGTGCGGTGGATCGTCTCCAGCTCCTTCATGAGCTGCTGGTGGTCCAGTCGGCTGGGGTCGACTCCGGTCATGGTGGTGCCCCGCTCGTCGTGTCCGTTCATGGGGTCCGGGTACCCGCCCGGCCCGCACTGCCCCCAAGCGGTTTCCGGGAGGAATCCATGGAGCTCGCTTTCCTGAATCCACTGTACGAACATCCTGGGCCCCGAGCCTCCGCGTACGGAACGCCGAGGACCAAGACGCCGGGTGCGCAGGTCACCGCGCCGGGCAAGCCGTGCGACGGGCGGGTCCGGACCTGCGGGCCCGTCCGCCGCGCCGGCCTCAGCGGGCTCGCTCGACCCTGCGTTCGTCCCACACCGGCTCCGAGGTCTCGCGGACGCGGCCGTCGGTGCCGAAGACCAGGTAGCGGTCGAAGGAGCGGGCGAACCAGCGGTCGTGGGTGACGGCGAGGACCGTGCCCTCGAAGGCCTCCAGGCCCTCCTGGAGGGCTTCGGCGGATTCCAGGTCAAGGTTGTCCGTCGGCTCGTCCAGCAGCAGCGCGGTGGCACCCCGCAGTTCCAGCAGCAGGATCTGGAAGCGGGCCTGCTGGCCGCCGGAGAGCCGGTCGAAGGACTGCTCGGCCTGGCCGGTCAGCTCGTAGCGGCGCAGCCGTGACATGGCCGCGCCCCGGTCCTGGGCGTGCTCCTTCCACAGGATGTCGAGCAGGGTGCGGCCCGCGAGCTCGGGGTGGGCGTGGGTCTGTGCGAAGTGGCCGGGCACGACCCGCGCGCCGAGCCTCCACTCCCCCGTGTGCGCCACGTCCTCGCCGGCGAGCAGGCGCAGGAAGTGGGACTTGCCGGAGCCGTTGGAGCCGAGGACGGCGACCCGTTCGCCGTAGAAGACCTCCAGATCGAACGGTTTCATCAGGCCGGTCAGCTCCAGGTGCCGGCAGGTGACGGCCCGCACGCCGGTGCGACCGCCCTTGAGCCGCATCCGGATGTCCTGCTCACGGGGCGGTTCCGGCGGCGGACCGGCCTCCTCGAACTTGCGCAGCCGGGTCTGGGCGGCCCGGTAGCGGGAGGCCATGTCGGCGCTGTTCTCGGCGGCCTGGCGCAGGTTCAGCACCAGCTTCTTCAGCTGCGCGTGCTTCTCGTCCCAGCGCCTGCGCAACTCCTCGAAGCGGGCGAAGCGTTCGCGCCGGGCCTCGTGGTAGGTGGCGAAGCCGCCGCCGTGCACCCAGGCGTCCGCCCCGGCCGGCGAGGGTTCGACGGACACGATCTTCTCGGCGGCGCGGGCGAGGAGTTCGCGGTCGTGGGAGACGAACAGCACCGTCTTGCGGGTCTCCCGGAGCTGCTCCTCCAGCCACCGCTTCCCGGGCACGTCGAGGTAGTTGTCCGGCTCGTCCAGCAGCAGCACCTCGTCGGTGCCGCGCAGCAGCGCCTCCAGCACGAGCCGTTTCTGCTCACCGCCGGAGAGGGTGCGCACCTGCCGCCACTGGGCCCGCTCGTAGGGCACCCCGAGCGCCGCCGTGGTGCACATGTCCCACAGCGTCTCGGCCTCGTAGCCGCGTGCCTCGGCCCAGTCGGCGAGGGCCTGCGCGTAGCGCAACTGGGCGGCCTCGTCGTCGACGGTCATGATGGCGTGCTCGGCCTCGTCCACGGCCCGGGCCGCCTCCCGGATGCGGGGCGGCGCCACGGACACCAGCAGGTCCCGCACGGTCGTCTCGTCCCGCACGGAGCCGACGAACTGACGCATCACGCCGAGGCCGCCGCTGACGGTGACCGTGCCGCCGTGCGGCTTCAGCTCGCCGGAGATCAGCCGCAGCAAGGTCGTCTTGCCCGCGCCGTTCGGGCCGACCAGGGCGACGGCGGCGCCCTCGCCGACCCGGAAGGAGACATCGCCGAGCAGCGTCCTCCCGTCGGGGAGGTGGTACTCGAGGTGCGCGGCTTCCAGGTGTCCCATGGGGCGGCATTCTCCGGGGCGGCCGCCGACCCCGGCAAACGGTTATCCGGCGGCGTCCAGCGGCTCCCCCGCCGGACCGGGCGCGCCGGCCGGCTCCACGGTGGCGCCCTCCCAGGACAGGGCCTTCCAGCCGTCGGACGGGGAGCCCTCCAGGATCACCGCGCCGGTGTTGGCCAGGGGGCGGGCGGCGGCGAAGCGGATGTCGACGTTGTCCGCGCGGGCGGCGGTCCACATGCGGATCGCGGCGCCGTGGCTGATCATGGCGACGGCCGCGGCGCCGCTCGCGGCGGCCTCGGCGACCACGGCGTCGTACCGGGCCAGGGCCTCCTCGCCGCTCTCCCCGCCGGGGATGCGCAGCGCGGTGTCCCCGGCCGCCCACGCGAACACCGTGCGCATGTACGGCTCGGCCTCCGGGGCGTCCCCGGGCAGCATCTCCAGGTCCCCGGCGGACAGCTCGCGGATGCCGTCGCGCACGAGCACGGGCAGGCCCCGCGCCGCGGCCAGCGGGGCGGCGGTGAGCTGGGTGCGGATCAGCGTGGACGCGTACACGGCCTCGACGGCCTCGCCGGCCAGGGCCGAGGGCAGCGCGGCGGCCTGTGCCTCGCCGAGCGGGGTCAGCCCCGGTCCGGGCACGGCCGTGTCCAGCAGGTGGTCCACGTTGGACGGGGTCTGGCCGTGGCGGATCAGGAGCAGGCGCATCCCGGCGATCTCCTTCGGGGGCGCCGGCCGGGGGTCGGCGCCTGCGGGAACACAAGAAACGGGCACTTCAGGGTAACCGGACCCCTATGAGCCGAGACGTCCGCCCGACCTTCCACCCGACCGGCCCGCTCGCCCTGGGAGCGCGGCTGCTCGACCTCGACGCGCGGCTGTTCGTGCGGGCCGCCGCATGGGACTGGCCCGGCGCCGAACGGACGCTGCCACGGCTGAGCCGCAGTGCGAACCACGGGGTGCTGTGGTTCGCCGCGGCCGCCGCGATGGCGGCGAGCCGCACGCCGCGCGGCCGCCGGGCCGCCGTGCGCGGCCTGGCCTCGCTGGGCCTCGCCTCGCTGACGATCAACACCCTCGGCAAGCGTTCGGTGCGCCGTGCGCGGCCGGTGCTGGACCCGGTGCCGCTGGTGCGGCAGTTGAAGCGGCAGCCGTTCACCACGTCCTTCCCGTCGGGGCACGCCGCGTCGGCGGCCGCGTTCGCGACCGGGGTGGCCCTGGAGTCCCCGGCGTGGGGTGCGGCGGTGGCGCCGGCGGCCCTCTCCGTGGCCGTGTCCCGGGTGTACACCGGCGTGCACTTCCCGAGCGACGTGCTGGCCGGGGCGGCGCTCGGCGCGGGCGCCGCCCTCCTGGTACGGCGGCTGGTGCCGACCCGCGCCGAGGCCGTGCCGCCCGCCCGGCCGCGCGCCGAGGTGCCCGCGCTGCCCGAGGGCGAAGGTCTGGTGCTGGTCGCCAACCGGGCCTCGGGCACCGCGGACCGGGTGCGCGGCCTGCGGGAGGCGCTGCCCGGGGCGGAGGTGGTCGAGTGCGCGCCGGAGGAGATCCAGGACGCGCTGGCGAAGGCGGCGGCGCGGGCCCGGGTGCTCGGGGTGTGCGGCGGCGACGGCACCGTGAACGCCGCCGCGGCGGTCGCCCTGCGCCATGGAGTGCCGCTCGCGGTGCTGCCGGGCGGCACGCTGAACCACTTCGCCTACGACCTGGGGGTGGAGGACGAGCGCGACCTGGCCCGCGCGGTCCAGCACGGCGAGGCGGTCCGGGTGGACGTCGGGCACTTCACCACCGGGAGCACCGAGCGCGTCTTCCTGAACACGCTGAGCCTGGGTGTCTACCCGGAACTGGTGCGGGCGCGCGACCGGTGGTCGAGCCGGATCGGCGGCTGGTCCGCGGGGGTGCTGGGCGCGACGCGGGTGCTGCGCGAGGGCCGGCATCCGCTGGAGGTCGAGGTGGGCGGCGAACGGCGGCCGCTGTGGCTGCTGTTCGTCGGCAACGGCGTCTACCACCGCAAGGGTCTCGGGCCCGGCCGCCGTACCGACCTGGCCGACGGCCTGCTGGACGTGCGGGTGGTGCACGGCAACCACCGCCCCGCGCTGCGGCTGCTCGCCGCGGCCGCCGCGGGCCCCCTCACCCGCTCCCGCGCGCACGCCGCGGTCCAGGTGAACCGGCTGCGGCTGACCGGCATCGCGCCGGACACCCCGCTGGCGTACGACGGCGAGGTCACGACGGTGTCGGACGAGGTGACGCTGGAGAAGCTGCCCGAGGCGCTGACGGTGTACCGCCCGCTGCACAGCGCTCCCTGACGACCAGTCAGTCCGTATGGCAAAACACGGGTCTCATTATTCGGGGTGCACGCGTACCGTGACGCGTACCACTGGCGACGAGGGTTGAAGGGGTACAGCCATGCCGACAGCACGGGAGACCGCCGTCTACACGCACGGGCACCAGGAGTCGGTGCTGCGTTCGCACACCTGGCGGACGGCCGCCAACTCCGCGGCCTACCTGCTCGGCTCGCTCAAGCCCCACATGAGGATCCTGGACATCGGCTGCGGCCCCGGCACGATCACGGCGGACCTGGCCGAGCTGGTCCCAAACGGGCACGTCACGGGCGTCGACCACGCGCCCGGCGTCCTGGAGCAGGCCCGGGCCACGGCCGCCGCGCGCGGCCTGGACAACGTCGACTTCGCCGTGGCGGACGTCCACGCCCTGGACTACCCGGACGACACCTTCTGCGTGGTCCACGCCCACCAGGTGCTCCAGCACGTCGGCGACCCGGTGCAGGCGCTGCGCGAGATGCGCCGGGTGACGCGGCCGGGCGGGTTCATCGCCGTGCGCGACGCGGACTACGCGGCGATGACCTGGTATCCGGCCCTCCCGGGCCTGGACGACTGGTTGGACCTGTACGAGCGGGTGGCCCATGCCAACGGCGGCGAACCGGACGCCGGGCGCCGGCTGAAGGCCTGGGCGCTGGCCGCCGGGCTCACCGACGTCACCGCCACCTCCAGCACCTGGACCTTCGCCACACCCGAGGAGCGGGCCTGGTGGAGCGGCCTGTGGGCCGACCGCACCCTCGCCTCGACCTACGCCGAGCAGGCCACGGCAGGCGGCCACGCGAGCGCCGAGCGACTGCGGGCGGTGTCGGAGGCCTGGCGGGAGTGGGGCCGGCGCGAGGACGCCTGGTTCGCCGTGCTGCACGGGGAGGTGCTGTGCCGCAAGGAAGCCTGAGCCTGACAGCCTGAAAGCCTGACGGCTTGCAACGGGGACGTGCGGGCACCGGCACCAGGGGGCGCGGCGCCGCGGGGGCGGATCAGTCGCACCGAGTCGGCCGGTACCGCCGGCGCGGATCAGTCGCGGGGAAGCAGCGGTCCGAGCGGCCCGAGGTCCAGGTTCAGGTCCTCGGGCCGCAGGCCGTAGCGGTCGCGCAGCTCGGCCATCCGGTCCTCCAGGAGCATCAGGGTGAGCCCGATCCGCTCCTCCTGCTCCTCGGTCAGCTGGCCGGTGTCGAAGCGCCGCACGGCCTGCCGCTCCATCAGCTGACGCAGCAGCTCGACCACCGTCAGCACCAGCTTCACCAGATCGCGCTCGACCGTGTCGGGTTCCAGGTCCAGTCGGTTGCGCGCACTCATCGCGGCACCTCGAAAGGTGAGGGGACCGACTCGTTGACCGAGCTGATCAGCGCGTTCAGGTCGATGCGGACGAGGTCGACGTCCGCGATGCGCAGCGTGATGTCGCCGGTGATGACGACCCCGCCGGCCAGCAGCCGGTCCAGGAGGTCGACCAGCGCGATCTCTCTGCGTTCGACGACGGTCACCGCTCCTGCCCCGCTTCCTCCCTCATGTCCGCCACGGGCTTCTCCGGGCTCGCTCCGTCGCTGTCCTCATCCGGGGTCTCCCCGGAGAACGAGTAGGCGGCCCAGGGACCGGTGAGCTCCACGCGCACTCCGGCCACCTCGTCCTTCGTGCGGTCCACCATCTCCACGAATTCCTCGGAGAGCGCGCGCGACACCAGGTAGGCGGCGTTGAGCACGTTGAGCCCCGCCGCGCCGGACAGCGCGGAATTCTGCGGGGGATGCAGCCGGCAGTCCTCGGCGTACCCGCACAGCCGCTTGTGCAGGGACTGCGCGAACGCCTCGGCGGCCCGCAGGCCCTCCTCGTGCGCCCGCGTGTCCGCCCGGCGCCGGCGCAGATAGTCCCGGCCGCTCGCGGGCCGCGCGGGCGGGGCGGCGCTCTGCACGGGGACGGGCTCCATGTACACCTTCACGCCCCACTCCACCCGGCCCTCCAGCCGGTCCAGGATGCGCAGGAAGTCGTCCTCGCGAGCCTCGATCATCGTGCGCAGGCCGCTGTCGTCCCGGAAGACGGTCGCCAGCCGCAGCGGCAGCGGCGTGGTGACCGTCGTGAGCGCGTCGATCACGCCCTGGTGGGCGCGGGCGGTCGCGGCCAGCCAGTCCAGGTCCTCCAGATGGGCCTTGAGCGCCTCCTCGCGGAAATCGGCCTCCGGGACCGTGCTGACGACCGCGATCAGGTCGTGGTGGTGCAGCAGCGCCGCCGGGGCGCCCCCGACACCGGTCAGTTCGGCCTGCAGGGGCGTCCCGAAGGGGCGGCACACGGCGTAGACGTAGCGCAGTCCGGTCATGGCGCCTCCCTCTGTGTGTGGCCCGCCTCCAGCTCCTCAAGCCGGGCCAGCCGTTCTCGCAGCTCCGCGTTCTCCCGGGTCAGCTCGTCCCGGCGGGCCCGGGAGGAGAGGGCCGGGTCGCTCTCCCACCAGTCGATCCCCATCTCCTTGGCCTTGTCCACCGACGCGACGATGAGCCGCAGCTTGACGGTGAGCAGTTCGATGTCGAGCAGGTTGATCCGGATGTCGCCCGCGATGACGATCCCCTTGTCGAGAACGCGCTCCAGGATGTCGGCGAGGTTGGCTCCCGAGCCGTGTCCGTACGGCTCCGGGAACCGGCCGGCCGTCGTCATCGACGGCTCCCGCGCTCGGCGTACTCCGGCTCCTCGTCCTCGTACTCCTCCTCGGCCTCCTCGGGCTCCTCGTCCTCGTACGGACCCTCCTCCTCGTCCTCGTACTCCTCCGGCTCCTCCTCGTCCTCTTCGCCCTCTTCTTCGTCCTCGCCCTCCGACTGCTCTTCTTCCTCGTTCTCGTAGGGCTCGTGTTCCTCGTCCTCGTCCTCGTAGGACTCGCGGTCCTCCTCGCCCTCTTCCGCGGCGGCGGACTCCTCGGGCTCCTCGCCCTCCTCGCGCTCGGCGGACTCCTCCTCCTCCGCGACCGCGTCGTCGTGGCTGCGGACCACCTCGCCGTCGCGGATCTCGCCGCGCCAGCCGTCCTCCGCCTCTCCCTTGAAGGTGATGAAGCGGGCGAAGTGCTTCAGGTCCAGCCTGGCCCGGCGGCCCTGGGCGCGCCAGATGTTGCCCGTCTTCTCGAAGAAGCCGCTCGGGTAGTACTCCATGACGAGCAGCACCCGGGTGAGGTTCTCCCCCAGCGGGTGGAAGGTGACGACGCCCTTGACGCTGCCCTTCGCGCCCTCCGAGGTCCACTGGATGCGGTAGTCGGGTATCTGCTCGGTGGTCTGGGCCTTCCAGCTGCGGCTGGACCACCAGATCTTGGCCTGCCAGTCCGAGTGGGTGTCGTCGGCACGGCTCGCGCTCTTGACGCCCTTGGCGAAGGTGGAGAAGTCCTGGAACTGGGTCCACTGGTCGTAGGCGGTGCGCACCGGCACGCCCACGTCGACGGACTCCATGATCACGGTGGGCTTGTTGCCGCCGCGGCCCTTTCTCTTGCCCTTGCCGCCGCCGAGGCTCTTGACCGCGCCCATCACGCTCTCCTTGGCCCGGGAGGCGCCGAGCTCCAGCGCGCTGCGCACCGGCCCCTTGCCCTCGGCGAGCTTGCGGCCGCCCTCGAGCGCCAGCTTGGCGAAGCCCGGACTGTTGCCTTCGGCGATGTCGGTCAGCTTGCCGGTGGTCTCCCCGAGCTTGCGGCCCAGGCCGGTGAGCATGCGCTGGGCCTGCATGGCCAGGTAGTCCTGCGCCTCCGCCTTCAGCCGCTCGGCGGCCTCGCTGTGCGCGAGGTCGCTGAGCGGGCTGCCGTCCTTCGCCGCGTCCGTGGCCCGGCCGGCCGCGGAGGCGGCGGATCCGAGCGTGCCGCTGGTCGGTGTCATCGGTCATCGCCGCCCTTCGACTGCCGGGAACCGGACCCGCGGGCGCCGGCCGCCTGAACGGCCGACCGGCCGGCCGCACCGGTCCGCTTGGCCGTGGCCTTCGCCGGGGCCGTCCTCTTGCCCGCGGCCTTCTGGCCGGGGGTCTTCTTCGGCGGGGCCTTCTTGGCCGCCTTCTTGGCCGCGTCCTTCGCCGGCTTCCTGCCGGACGGCTCGTCCCGGCGGGCCCGGCGGTCCTCGCGGTCCTCGCCTTCTCCGCCGCTCTCGCGCGCGTCCTCGTGGTCCTCGGACCCGCGGTCCCCGGACTCGTCCTCGTCCCGGGCCGCCGCGGACTCGTCCTCGTCCGGCTCCTCACCGGACCCGGGCGCCGCCGAGGACAGCTCCCCGCGCAGGCGTGCCGTCCGGTCGTGGAGGCGGTCGGCTAGCGAGCCCATCCGGCGCTCGACCATGGCCCCGGAGGCGGCCTGGCCGACGCCCCGCAGGTCCTGGCGCAGCTGGTCCCCGATCTCCTTGAACTGCGGATTGTCGCGCAGCTGCTGCCGCGCCAGCTCGGCGAGCGCCCCCGGGCCGAGGTTCAGCTTCTTGCCCGCGACCAGCGAGCCCAGGGCGACCGCCATCTTCATCTTCCTGGTGCGACCCAGGAGGTATCCGGCCCCTACGGCGAGGCCCAGTGCCGTTCGGTTCATCGTCACGTCCCGTTGCCTGTCGTGTCGCCGGAGCGCATTGCGGTCTCCAGCCGGTCGAGCAGTTCGTCCTCGCGCCGGTCGAACTCCTCCTCAGTGATCTCGCCCGCCTCCAGCTGTTCCTCGAGGCGGGCGAGCTCGGCCCGTACGGTGGCGGGGTCGTAGTAGATCCGTTCCGCCTCGTGGAGCACCTGTCCGATCACCCATGCACTGCCGCGAGCCGGTGCGAACGGCAGCAGCAGCACCTCCTTGATCAGTCCCACGGCGTCCTCCTTCCGCTCGGGCCGCCCCGTCAGTGCGCCCCGGCGTCCGCGCCGGCCGGGGTCCCGGCGGGCTCGGCCGGACCGGGCTCGACGAAGCTGTACGGCGGCAGCGGGCCGTTGACGCGCAGCTCCAGGTGGGGGTGGGTGCGGCGGGTCTGCTCCACGGCGGCCAGGAAGTCCTCGGCGGTGTCCCGGGCCACCAGGAAGGAGACGTTCAGCAGCCACCCGGTGGACTCCGGGCCCGCGCTGACCGCGGCGGCGGCAGGCTCCAGCAGGCTGCGCACCTCCGCGGCGTCCTCGGCCTCCTTGGCCTTGACGGCGCCGGCGACCATCTCGCCGAGGCGGATCTTGTCGTCGTAACTTCCGCCGCCGGACTGCCGGTTGGCCTCGGCGAGGGCGCGGATGTCCGCGTTCTCGGCCATCACCTTGTGCAGCACGGCCTCCTCGACGTGGCTGGCCTTGACGTTGTACTCGACCTTGCCGTCCAGGGCCTTCAGGCGTTCCAGGTAGTGCTCGGCGCGCTCGGTGAGGACCTGCGTGACGGTGTCGTCGTCGGGCGCCACCATGCCGAACCTCATGGGCAGCACACAGCCTGCCGCGCCGGCCTCGGCGAGCACGTTCTGGTGCGCGAGCAGGTCGCGGCGCTTGGGGCGCAGCTGCTCGGGGGCGTCGCTGACCACGGCGGCCAGCTCACCGGCCGTGAGGACGCGCACCGGCAGGGCCGGCTCGCCGACGCCGGTCATGCCCTCGGGGAGCGCCGGGTGCGACCGGGCGGTGATCCCGTAGACGTACGTGCTCACTCCTGCTCCTCCTTCCTGCGGACCGTGCGCTTGCGCGGCCGGGGCTCGCCCTCGGAATCGTCACGGGCCTGCTGGAACGCGTCGGACACGGTCTGCGCGGCGCCCGACAGTGCCCCCTTGGACTTGCCGCGGGCGCCGGACTCGGTGACCTCGCCGACGAGGTCGGGCAGCCCGGGCGCCTTGTGGGGGCCGGACTCCAGGTCGAGGCGGTTGCACGCCTCGGCGAAGCGGAGATAGGTGTCGACGCTGGCGACGACGACCCGGACGTCGATCTTCAGGATCTCGATGCCGACCAGGGAAACGCGCACGAAGGCGTCGATGACGAGCCCCCTGTCGAGAACGAGCTCGAGTACGTCGTAGAGGCCGCTGCTGCCGCCTCCGCCGCCGGTCTGCTGTGCCGGGACAACGGTCATGCCGACCGTTCCTCCTCGTGAGTAGTCGGTGCCACGGTGGGCTCGTGCGAGGGCGCGTGCGGGCGGTCTAGCGGCCGCCGGGCCGGCGCGCGTCGGCCCGCCCGCGCTCGTAGCGGCGAACGCGCCGGTAACCGGTGAGCTGTCCCTGGGGATCGAGTTCCACCTGGTAGCTCGCCATCAGGCTCATGGTTTCCGGCACCCGCTCCAGTTCCAGCACCTCCACCTCGAGCGACCATCCGTCCTCGGTCTGCTCGAAGGAGGACACCGTCTCGGGGGTGAGTCCGGTGAGTTCGGCGAGCTGACTGCGCGCCTGGCGCAGCACCTCCATGGGGCTCGGCCGCCGGTCGTCCGCCTCGTGGTGTTCGGATTCGTGGTTTTCGTTGGAGTTCTGTTGCTTTTGTGAACTCTGCGACTGGGATGTGTGGTGTGTGTTGGACATGGCCACCTCTCTCTGCGGGTGGCCGTTCATCCCTGGGGCCAAACCTTCAGGGGCGGATGTCCGCGAGTCGGCGCCGGGCGGGCCCGAGCGCCCGGCCGCGGGCGGGTAGGCCGGCCCAGGGATCGGTGCGGGCCTGCTCCACGGCGTCGGCGATGGTCCAGCGGCGGGCGTCCAGGCCGGGATCGTCCGGCTGGGCCCAGGAGAGCGGCACGGCGACAGGGGCGCCGGGGCGGGCGCGGACGGTGTAGGGCGCCACGGCGGTCTGGGCGTAGGCGTTGCGCTGCACGTCCGGATAGAGCCGGCCCGCACGCTCGCTCTTGCGGACGGCGTGGTGAGCCGGTCCGGGTGCCGTGCCTCGGCGAGTTGCGCGACATCGTGGGCGAACTGCCGTACCTCGTCGAAGCCGTGGCGGCCGCCGAGGGGGACGACGAGGAGGGCTACGAGCGGGACGACGAGGTGCAGGCCGCGCGAGCCGGTGGTCATCGGGGTGGCGGGCAGGCCGAGTTCGTCCAGCAGCTCGCGCAGCTGGCCGGCGGCCTCGCGGACCGCCGTGCGGTCATCACCGCCGTGCGGTCATCACCGCCGTGCGGTCGTCACCGGACGACCGCCTCCTCCACCAGCAGCTTCGCCGCCGCCGCGATGCCCGCGGCGTCGATGCCGGCCGCGTGCAGCTGCTCGTCGGGCTCGGCCGAGCCCGGCATCATGCGCACCCCGAGCCGGACCAGCCGGGGCACGGGCCGGCCGTCGCCGAACGCCTCGGCGACGGCGTCCCCGAGGCCGCCCTCGGGGTGGTGGTCCTCGGCGGTGAGCAGGCAGCCGGTCTCCTCGGCGGCCCGGTGCAGCGTGGCCGCGTCCACGGGCTTGACCGAGTACAGGTCGATCACCCGCACCGCGATGCCGTCCTCGGCGAGCCGGTCGGCCGCCGCGAGCGCCTCGTGCACGGTGACCCCGGCGGCGACGACCGTCAGCCGGTCCTCCTCGCTCGACCGCAGCGTCTTGCTGCCGCCCACCTCGAACTCCTCGTCGGGGCCGTAGATCACCGGCGTCCTGCCGCGCGAGGTGCGCAGATAGCGGACGCCGTCGAGGCCGGCCATGGCCGCGACCAACCGGGCGGTCTGGTTCGCGTCGCACGGGTAGAGGACGGTCGCGCCGTACACCGACCGGAACATCGCCAGGTCCTCCAGGCCCATCTGGGACGGCCCGTCCTGCCCGATCGCGACACCCGCGTGCGAGCCGACCAGATTGATCCCGGAGCCGCTGATGGACGCCATGCGCACGAAGTCGTACGCCCGGCTGAAGAACGCGGCGAACGTCGAGGCGTACGGCACCCAGCCGCGCGTCGCCATCCCGACGGCGGCCGCGACGAGCTGCTGCTCGGCGATGTAGCACTCGAAGAAGCGGTCCGGGTGCGCCTTGGCGAACGCCTCGGTCCGGGTGGAGTCGCCGACCTCGCCGTCCAGGGCGACGACGTCGCCGCGGGCGCTGCCGAGCGCGGCGAGCGCCTCGCCGAAGGCGTCCCGGGTGGCGGCCTCGTCGCCCCGGTCGTAGCGCGGGAGCCGGACCACCTCGGTGGTCAGGTCGCGCAGCGCGGCCGCGGCCGGCGGCTCGCTGACCCGGACGCGCAGGTCGCGGGGCCCGCCGAGTTCGGCGATGGCCGCCTCCGCCTCCGCCAGCGGCTTGCCGTGGTGTCCCTCGCGGTCCTCCACGGCGGCGACGCCCTTGCCCTTGAGGGTGCGGGCGAGGATCACGGTCGGCTGCCCGGAGGTGGACAGGGCCTCCCCGTAGGCACGGTCGATCTTGTCGACGTCGTGGCCGTCGATCTCGATCGTGTGCCAGCCGAAGGCCTGGAAGCGACGGGCGTAGGCGTCCAGGTCGTGGCCGTGCCGGGTGGGGCCGCGCTGTCCGAGCCGGTTGACGTCGACGATCACCTTGAGGTTGTCCAGGTGCTCGTACCCGGCGTGTTCGGCGGCCTCCCACACGGAGCCCTCCGCCAGCTCGCTGTCGCCGCACAGCACCCACACCCGGTAGCCGGTGCGCTCCAGCCGCATCCCGGCGAGGGCGATGCCGACGCCGACCGGCAGACCCTGACCGAGCGAGCCGGTGGCCGTCTCCACCCAGGGCAGCCGTCGGGGCGTGGGATGCCCCTCCAGGCGGCTGCCGAGCCTGCGGAAGGTGAGCAGCTCGCCGTCCTCGATGGCGCCGGCCGCCTTGTAGACCGAGTACAGCAGCGGCGAGGCGTGCCCCTTCGACAGCACGAAGCGGTCGTTGGCGGGGTGTTCGGGGCGGTCGAAGTCGTAGCGCAGATGGTTCGCCAGCAGGACGGCCATCAGGTCGGCCGCGGACATCGAGGAGGTCGGGTGCCCGGATCCCGCCGCGGCGGAGGCCCTGACGCTGTCGACGCGCAGCTGCTGTCCCAGTTCGGCGAGTTCGGCGGTTTCCATGAGTCTCCTTGCGCGAAGTCGTGGGAGGAGCGGAACGAGGTGCAGAGGGGGTGGGCGACGGTGCCCGGTGTCACGGGGAGGCGGGGTCGGGTGGGTCGGTGCCCTCGGCCGGGCCGGGCGCGGGCCGGTCCGCGCCGGGCTTCCCGCGCTCACCGGCCTTCGGCCCGCCGGGTACCCGCGCCAGCTCGGGCGAGGCCGACTCCAGCGGCACCGACCAGGCCCGCACGAGTCCCAACTGGACGCTCTGGCGCGGCAGTACGGCGTCCAGCAGCCAGTCGGCGGCCACGCGGACGCGGTTTCCGGGCAGCGCGGCCAGGTGGTAGCCGCGGGTGACCGCGCCGGCCACCGGACCGGACAGCGCGATGCCGAAGGGGTTGGCGGCGGCCTGGACCCCGCCCAGGTCGACGGCGAAGCCCAGGTCGCGATGACGGTAGGCGCGCCGGCGCCGGCCGAGGCCCAGCGAGGCGGCCACGTTCTCCGCGGCCACCCGGCCCTGCCGCCAGGCGTGCTGCGCGGTCATCGCCGTGAGCTTCCCCGGACGCTCCAGGTCCGGCACGGCGGCCGCGTCCCCGCAGGCGAACACCTCGGGCCGGCCCGGCACCTGCAGAGTGGGGTCGACGACGAGCCGGCCGCGCTCCAGCGGCTGCCCCACCCCCTCCACCAGCGGGTCGGGCCGTACGCCGACGCACCACACGAGGGTCCGGGAGGCGACGAACTCGCCGTCGGTGAGCAGCACCCCGTCGTGGGTGGCCTCCTTCACCGACGTGCCCATCCGCACGTCCACACCGCGCGCCCGCAGCACCCGGTCGGCCGTCCGGGACAGCCGCTCGTCCAGCCCGGGCAGCACCCGCGGCGCCACGTCCAGCAGCATCCAGCGCGGCCGGACACCGGCGGGCAGCGCGTGCCGGCGGGCCAGCCCCGCGGTGACCAGCTGCATGTGCGCGGCCACCTCGGTGCCGGTGTAGCCGGCGCCGACCACCACGAAGGTGCAGCGGGCGGCGCAGGTCTCCCGGTCGGCGTCCGCGGCGGCCAACTCCAGCTGCCGGGTCACGTGGTCGCGCAGGTACAGCGCCTCGGGCAGCCCGCGGAAGCCGTGCGCGTGCTCGGCGACCCCGGGGACGGGCAGCAGCTTGTTGACGCTGCCCACGGCCAGCACCAGACGCTCGTAGCCGAGGGTGCCGGTGCCGCCCTCGGGACCGGTGTAGTGGACGGACCGCGCGTCGAGGTCGATCCCGTCCGCCTCGCCGAGCACCAGGCGCACCCCGTGCAGGGTGCCGGGCAGCGAGACGGTGACCCGGCGGGCCTCCAGGACGCCGGCGGCGACCTGCGGCAGCAGGGGCAGGTACAGGAAGTAGTCGGTGGGGTTCAGCAGGGTGATGTCGGCCCGGTTCCGGGTCAGCCGGGCCAGGGCGCGGGCAGCCCGGTACCCGGCGAAACCGGCGCCGACGATCACCACGCGGGGTCGGCTCACGGTGTGCCTCCGGGGGTGTGGCTCGTCCGAGGCCTTCCGCGTATCCGAGGCCAGGGCACGCAAACGCCGCGCCGGTCACCCGTACGCGTACGGGAGCACCCGAACGCCGCCGCGCAGCGGGGCGGACCTCGTGCGCTTCGCGCGGGAGCCCCCGGTTACCCGGACCCCCCGCCCGCCCCTGCGTCGTACGGCGGCGTCGCTCGCGTGGCCGGATGACGCCGGACGACGAGATGGTCACCCGGTTCCGCGAGGGCGGCGGGACGAAGCCCCTCGGCCGCGGCAGCGAGCGGCGGTGCGAGGGGCCCGGTACACGGGCACCACAGGCATCCGCCGACCGCTCCGCCGCGTCCGTCGGTCCGAGTCAGCCGCGGTGGTGCGGGACGTCCGGGTCGGCGGGCGGCTCGGG
>NZ_JBLEBI010000094.1:0-24822 GCF_047340315.1 Streptomyces sp. AF1A | reverse complement strand
GGGCGATCGCGTGCCGCCGCACCGGGGGCGGGGTGTGCCGGTCGGCCGCGGTGGGCCGGTCGCCGACTGCGCGCCACCCGGCCGGCTCACACCGGTGCCTCGTCCGGGTGGCGGGGGCGCCGGGGCGCTCCTAGTAATGGAGTGCGTAAGGCCGCGTTCCGCACGCGGGGGCGCCGGTTGCGGCCGCATCCCTCCCCTGGAGCCGAGATGACCACCCGCTCTTCGTCCCGCCGTCCCGACGACTCCCTCATACCTCCCACCCCGGCCACCGCCGTCCTGACGCGCCGCGACGGCCCGCGGGGCGACCACGCACGGTACGGCGATCCCCGGCCCGGCCCGGTCCACACGGCAGTCGCACCGGCGCCCCAGCCCGACGCCACCGCCGCGGTCACGCCGGCCGGTCCGGTGGGCCGGGCGGTGAGCCGCCTGCGGACCGGTCGCGTCCCCGGCGCCGAGACGCGGGTCCGGGGCGCCGCGCTGCTGGTGTTCCTGTGCGGGGCGGCACATGCTCCGCGCTACTGGGCCGGGCTGTCCCACGGGGCCCTCGGGGCGACGCTGGTCACCTCGGCGCTGTGCATGCTGCTGGCACTCGCCCTGACCGCTCGGGCGGCGCAGGCCCGGCTGGTGGCGGCGACGGCCGCCGCCGGGGTCACGGCGGCGCTCGCCGCGGGCCAGGTGCTCGGCGGACGGTTCGGCCTGCCGGATCCGACGCGGCTGTGGGCGGCGACGCTTGCCCCGCCGTGGCTCGCCGGTACGGCCGCGACGGCGGCCGCGCTCGCGGCGCTGATGGTGGCGCCGGTCGCGGTTGCGGAAGGCGCGGTGCCGCGGCGGTGAGGGAGGCCGGGTCAGTGGGCCGGGGGTGACGGGCGTGCCGTGGCGGGCGGGGCCGCCTGGCGCAGCACGAGGTGGCCGTCGAGGCGGGCGGCAGCCATGGCGAACGGGACGCTGTCCGCCTCACAGCACAGCGCCACGTCCTCCGGATGGACACCGGCCCAGCCCTGCCGCACGCCGTCGGCGAGCCGCGCGGCGGCGTCGGAACGCCTGGCCCGCTCCAGATAGGGGCCCGGGTCGGCGTCGGGCGTGCGCACCCGCCGCGCGATGTACTCGGCGCAGGCCAGGTCCTCCTCGGCCCGCCCGCCGTCCCCGGTGACGACGAAGGTCACCGTGTCCGGCCGGGCGCGCCGCAGCAACTCGGCGGTCGCCCCGGCCACCGCGAAGCTCGCGCACAGCAGCAGTCCGGCGTCCGCCACCGACAGCGCCCCGACCGTCCCGGCGGTGGTCTTCTGCACGATCGTGCGGCCCCGCACGTCGAGCGAGCGCAGCCGGGCCGGCGAGTTGGCCAGGTCGAACCCCGGCACCGGCGGCCCGTCCTGGAAGGCGAGCCAGCCCGGGTGGCGGGCCTTCAGGTCCAGCGCCTCCTCCTGCGTACCGGCGAACACGATCCGCTCGGCGCCGCGCCGAAGCGCCCAGGCGGCCACGGTGAAGGCGCGCATCACGTCGACGACCACGGCGACGTCCGGCGCGGTCGGGGCATCGGCCGTACCGGTGAACACGGATCGCATCGCCCCATGTTGCACCACGCGGCGCCCGCTCAGGGGCCGGTCGCGTCCCGCGGCAGCGGCAGCGGCAGCGGCAGGGGCCGCGCGGCGCGCATGCTGCGCAGCGCGAGCAGCAGCACGGCGATGTCGTCCAGGTAGACGGGATCGGGCAGCAGGTCGGTGGGGAGCACCAGGTACAGGACCGCGCCCCAGAACACCCAGCGCGGACCCGTCGGCAGGCCCGCCCGCCGCAGCGTGCGCCGGGTGCGCACCAGCCGCACCAGGAGGCCGACGGCCACGGCGAGCAGTACCGCCGCGACCACGGCGGCGATCACCAGCAGGGTCGTGGTGTCCATCGGGCCTCCTTCTGCCACGCGGGCCTACGACGGCCGGTCACGTGCCGTCGACGGCGTCCTCGGAGCCCGTCTTCCCCCGTCCGGGGAACCTCAGCCGTTCGAACGTCCGCGTCAGCTGCTGGAGCGCGGCGGGCGTGCGGGCGGGCCGCTGCCGGGGCAGGGCGTCCGCGGGCACGTCACGGTAGGCGGCGAGCGCCTCGAGGGCCTGCTCCGCGGCCTGTTTGTACAGGTCCCGGGACTTGGTCATGGCCTCGAGCGCCTCTTCGTACATGGCGACCCGCTGCCGTTCGCGCTCCAGCACCTCCTGCACGGTCATCAGGGTCCAGTTGTCCCGCAGGTCCGTCAGCGCCTCCTCGGCGTCCGGCGGCAGCGGCCGGCTCTGGGCGACGAAGTGCCGCAGCGCGTCAAGGAGTTCGGCCGGTTCGGAGCCGTCCAGGAAGACGCTGCGCACCCGGTGCTCGCGGCCGTCGTAGCCCTTCGGCGCCGGGTCCGGCGGGAGGAGCACGGCGCCGCCGCGCGGCACCTCCACGCCGAGGTCCTTCAGCGCCCAGTTGACGGCGCGCAGCTGGTGCGGGGCGGCCCGGTGCTCCACGACACGGTGCCGGAGACCGGGCGGCAGCAGCCGTACCAGCGGCAGCTTCCCCTCCTCGTCCGGCGTCATCGCCTCGTGCACGACGAGGTTGACGCACCAGGCCTCGCGGGCCGCGTCCCGCAGCCGGCGCCGCATCTCCTTGTCGTCCGCGGGCAGCGCGTTGACCTGCCGGAAGCGCAGGCCCGCGACCGTGGCGTGATGGTCCCAGGAGCCGTCGTCGGGCGCGCCGGACGCGCCCTCCGGCCAGAACTGCGTGGCGGGCGAGGGCCACGCCTCGTCCCAGGGCCGCTCCGCCTCCGCGACCAGCCGCCACTCGTGCCCCTGCGGCTTGCTCTCGCGCGGTACGAGGGTGAGGCGGGCCCGTACCGTCACCGTGCCCTCGGCCCGCCAGCGCGCCTCGAAGACCCGCAGGGGCGAGTCCTCGGGGACGGGCGGTTCGGCGAAGTCGTCGATGTCCCCGCTGTCCTTGTGCCGGCGCAGGGTGCGGCGGACGACGTCCGCGGGGGCGGGTCCGATGTGGCGGCCGCGAGCCGCCCACAGGGTCTGCGGGAAGGCGGCGCGGTCGGTGGCGGAGTTCGACATGGGCCAATCTGCTGATGGGAGTGGGTGCGCCTCCCAGTATCACCGCTCGGCGCGGCGAAACGTCGTCCGGGGGTTGCCGACGCGCGCGGTGTGCATCCGCGCGCCCCGCGCACGGGTGTACGCCACACACACGGGGCGCGCGCGGCGTGCGTCAGGCGACCACGGTTCACCCGTGCCCGGCTCCGCGGACGGCGCCCACAATGGTCCGTCGAGTGGGGCTCGCCCGTCCATCCGCTGTGGGGCGGGCCCCGCTCCCCTGCCGTGGGCGGGCGCCGCCGTCGCGCCGGAGCCGGTGCGGGAGCGCCCGGGACCGCCGCTGACGGTGCGGCTCTTCGCGCGGCTCACGGACAGCGGACGCCGCAGGACCGGCGACAGCGCGCGGACGAGGGGCCGGCACACCTGTTCCGGCCCCTCAAGTTCCCCGTGGCGTACGGGACTTACGCGCCGCTCTCGCGCAGCATGTCCTCGCGCTCCACGATCTTCACGCGCTCGCGGCCCTGCGGCTCGCCCAGCGCGCGCTCGGCGGCGTCCAGCCGGTACCAGCCCTCCCAGGTGGTGAACCGGACGTTGCGCTCGGCGAGGAAGGCGTCCACCGCCTCCGGCGCGGGCGAGGACGGGGTGTGCAGCCGGCCGTTCGCGTGGTCGTCCAGCAGATTGGCCACCGTCTCGTTGGCGTCGCCCTTGGTGTGCCCGATGAGACCGACCGGGCCGCGCCGGATCCAGCCGGTGACGTAGGTGGACTGCAGGTGGGTGCCGCCCTCCTCGATCACCCGGCCGCCCTCGTCCGGGACGGTGCCGGACGCCGCGTCCCACGGCAGCTTGGGAAGCTCGGCGGAGAGGTAGCCGACCGCGCGGTAGACGGCGGTGACGTCCCAGTCCTTGAACTCGCCGGTGCCCTTGACGTTGCCGGTGCCGTCCAGCGCGGTGCGCTCGGTGCGCAGGCCGACGACCCTGCCGTCCTCGCCGAGGATCTCCGCGGGGGACTCGAAGAAGTGCAGGAACAGCTTGTGCGGACGGGTGCCGACGTCGCGGATCGCCCAGTTCTCCAGGGTCTTGGCGACCATGTCCGCCTGCTTGTTGCCGCGCCGGGTCTCGATGGAACCCGCGTCGTAGTCGATGTCCTCGGGATCGACGATGACCTCGATGTTCGGCGAGTGGTCCAGCTCGCGCAGCTCCATCGGACTGAACTTCGCCTGCGCCGGGCCGCGGCGGCCGAAGACGTGGATCTCCACCGCCTTGTTCGCCTTCAGGCCGTCGTACACGTTCGGCGGGATCTCGGTGGGCAGCAGCTCGTCGGCCGTCTTGGCGAGGATGCGGGCCACGTCGAGGGCCACGTTGCCGACGCCGAGCACCGCGACCTTCTCGGCCTCCAGCGGCCAGGTGCGCGGCACGTCCGGGTGGCCGTCGTACCAGGACACGAAGTCGGCGGCGCCGTGGGAACCGTCCAGGTCGATGCCGGGTATGCGCAGCTCACGGTCGGCCGTCGCGCCGGTGGAGAAGATCACGGCGTCGTAGAAGGCGCGCAGGTCGTCCAGGTTGATGTCCGTCGGGTAGTCGACGTTGCCGAAGAGGCGGATCTGCGGCTTGTCCAGCACCTGGTGCAGGGCCGTGACGATGCCCTTGATGCGCGGGTGGTCGGGGGCGACGCCGTAGCGGATCAGGCCGAACGGGGCGGGCATCCGCTCGAAGAGGTCGATGGAGACGCCGGGTTCGGCGGCCACCTCGGACTTGAGCAGGGCGTCGGCGGCGTAGATCCCGGCGGGGCCGGCTCCGACGATGGCTACCCGCAGGGGGCGCGGCATGATCAGGTTCCCTTCGAGCGTGAACAGGCGACTCGATCGGGAAGCCTAAACTAAGGCAGACCTAACCTGGTACGCGGGTCGGGTCTATGACCTCATAAGGGCATCTTATGACTTCTCCATGCGCTGCTTATGCCCGCCGGGGCCGCGCCCGGCGGGCACAGGTCACGCCGGCCTGATGATCCGGTGGATCGCCGCCTCCCCGGCGCCGAAGATCGACTCCTCGCGGATCGTCGACCCCGGTCCCGGGGCGTGCACCATCATGCCGCCGCCCACGTGCAGGCCCACGTGCCGGTCGTCGTCGAAGAACAGCACGAGATCACCGGGCTCGATACCGGCGAGCGTGACCGGGGCGCCGGCCAGCGCCTGCTCGTGCGCGGCCCGCGGCAGCGTGACGCCGGCGGCTTTCCACGCCGCCTGCGTGAGGCTGGAGCAGTCGTACGAGTCCGGTCCCGTCGCGCCCCACACGCACGGCTTGCCGATCTGGGCCCGGGCGAACGCGATGGCCTTGGCGGCCCGCAGCGCACGGGGTGACTCGGCGGCGGGGACGCCGGTCGCCGGGGTCGTCGTGGTGAACTGCTGCCACTGCCCCGCCTGCTGACCTGCCTGGGTCGTCTCCGGCCGCGCGACGGGCGGTTGCCCCGGCTGTCCGGCGCCGAGCCCGGCCATGCGGCCGGCCCCGAGGAGCCGGACCTGCGTCCCGCCGTCGCTCCAGCCTGTCCCAGCGGGTGCGGCGGCCTGGGCGGGGTGCCGGGAGAGCAGGTCGCGGGCGGCGCCGAGCTTACGACGGCTGTCCGCCTTGGCGACACCGGGGGACAGCCGTCCGGGC
The DNA here is from genome assembly GCF_047340315.1 of Streptomyces sp. AF1A. NCBI lineage: Bacteria > Bacillati > Actinomycetota > Actinomycetes > Kitasatosporales > Streptomycetaceae > Streptomyces > Streptomyces sp. AF1A. Next base: position 19,126 of record NZ_JBLEBI010000094.1, on the reverse strand, counting down.
GTGGCCGTGCCGGGCAGCGACCGGGGTGCCCGCGGCGAGGCCCCGGGCGCGGACGGCGGTGCGGCGACCGGGAGTACGGCCGTCTCGTCAGGGCCGGGGACGGCGGGACTCCCCGGAGCGACTGGGCCCGCGAGGGTGCCGTACCCGTAGCCCGCCGCACCTGAGAAGCCGCCCACTACCGCCGTGCCGGGGCCGGGCACCGACGCGTTCCCGAAGGCGACCGCTTCGGCAGTGCCGAGGCCGTAGGAGGCCGTGCCGGTCGCTTCCGCGGTGGTGAGGCCGGGGGGTGACTGGGTGCCGAGGCCGGCCGGTTCCGCGGTGGTGAGGCCGGTGAGTGACTGAGAGCCGAGGCCGGTCGCTTCCGGCGTGGTGAAGCCCGGGAGGGACGGGTGCGCCGGGTACGCCGATTCCGTCGGGCTCCCGAAGCCGGTCGTGCCGTAGGCGGCCGTACCGCCGAGGCCGCCTGGCTCCGCGAACCCGCTGTTCGGCTGCGCCGTGCCGAGGCCGTAGCCGGCCATGCCGGTCTGCTCCGCGGTGGTGAGGCCGGTGAGCGACTGGGTGCCGAGGCCGGCTGCCGCTGCCGTGGTGAGGCCGGGGAGTGACTGCGGTCCGAGCTCGGTCGCTTCCGGCGTGGTGAAGCCCGGAAGGGACGGGTGCGCAGGGTTTGCCGATTCCGTCGCGCCCCCGTAGGCGGCCGCGCTTCCGAGGCCGGAGGCTGTTGTGCCCGCGAGGCCGGCCGGCTCCATCACGCGCGGGGCGGGAACCGGCCATCCCGCGCCCGTCGGTGACTGCTGCCCACCGCCGCCGAACAGGGCCGTCGCGCCCGGGTCGACGGCGGGTTCCGGCGCCGTGCGGTCGGCGAGGTCCGGTGTGCGCCGCCCGACGGGCAGTTCACCGGCGGCGGGGAGTTCGGGGCGGCGAGGTCCGGGCAGGGCGGGGCGGGCGCTGCCCGGCAGGGACTGCGCCGCCGAGGCCGGCGTCGTACCGGCCGGCAGTTCGGCCACCGCCCGTCCGGCGTCCCGCTCCAGCGCCGGCAGGCGCAGCGCGTCCCGCTCACCCGTCGGCAGACCTTGCGAACGCGCGGGTCGCGCCGGGCGGTTGGGCTGCCGGTCGGCGGGCAGCGCGGCGGGGACCGAGGGGCCGAGCTTGGAGCGGGCGGCCTCGAACCACTGCTGGGTCATCGCGTCGAGGTCGGGATCCGCGCGCCGGCCCGGCCGTTTGGCCAGTGGGACGCCTCGCGAGCGGGTCTTCGCCATGGCCCGGGTCGCGTTGAAGTTCCCGGTCTCGTTCTCGGCCTGGTCGTACAGGGAGTCGATCCGCTGCCGAACCTCGTCGCGGTTCTCCGGCGCCATGGAAGACGTGCTCCTTCCTTGCCCCGCAGGGCAGTTGGGCCGTTACGTCCGGGGTGAGCCGGGCGGCCTCGCGTCAACCTAGCCAACGTGTGTCCCTCGTGTGAAGGTTGAGGTCTTAAATGTCCGATACGTATTCGTGATGTTCGCGATGACGTTCGAAGGGGAAAGGTTGAGGCTCGCGTTTTCCTGTGAGGTCTCCGTGAATTCGCGATTCGGTTGAACACTGCGGCCCCGCCCTCCGTATGGGGCGGGGGAACTCCATGTCCGACCGGCGACCAGACCCAGGGGGACGACCTTGGTACGCAACAGGCGCAGACGCGCGACCGGCGCACGACGCGCGACCTTGGCAGCAGTGGCACTGATGCTGGGCGGAGGCGGGCTCGTCGCGGCGAACGTCTACGCCTCCGCCAGCGAGGGATGGGGAGGCGGATCCGACACCGGCGGACACGTGCTGTCCGCGGGCATGTCGACGATCTACTGTCCCGATGTCGGCAGCCGCCTGACCGCCGTACCGGAGGCCGCCCGCGCGGACGTGGACCGCCAACTCGCCCTCCTCGACCAGCAGACCGCGGCGGCGTACCGGCAGTTGCAGCAGTCGGGACAGGCCACCGGCTCGGCCGACGGCACGATCATGAACCCCCTGAAGGAGAAGCGCACGGCGACCCTGGAGCGGATCGCCGACGCCATCGACCGGGTCGGGGACCGACCGCAGGGCCTCGACGCCATGGCCGCGTGCACCCTGCACCCCGCGGGTGACGGCGCGGGCGACAGCGCTCAGCCGTCCGCCACGGCCGGCGGGGGAGCCCAGCAGGGCGGCGGCCAGGGGCAGAACGGCGGCGGCGCCGGCCAGAACGGCGCCGGCCAGGGCGGCAACGGACCCGTCGCGTCCGACTACGCGGACATCACCTCCGTGGAGCCCGACGCGCCGAACCCGCCCCAGCAGGCCGACGCCTCGCGCGGCAGCTTCACCTCCGACTGCGGCGTCGACGCGAACGGGCTGCGCAACTCCGACAACGTCATCGTCGCCCCCGGCGTCTCCAACGGTGCCCACCACTTCCACGACTACGTGGGCAACCAGGGCAACAACGCCTTCGCCAGTGACGACGATCTGGCGCGGGCCGGCACGAGCTGCGTGGACAAGGGCGACAAGTCGACGTACTACTGGCCGGTCATCCGCCTGCAGAACGGCACTCAGGAGCGCGACGCCGGTTCCCCGGGCGGCGGCACGGAGGGCAATGCGGGCCCGATCGTCACGCCCAAGCAGGTCACGCTGACCTTCGTGGGCAACCCGCGCGGCAAGGTCACCGCGATGCCGCGGTTCCTGCGCATCATCACCGGCGACGCGAAGGCCTTCGTCAACGGCCCCGCCAACGCCAACGCCTCCTGGAGCTGCACCGGTTACGAGAACCGGCAGCTGAAGGACAAGTACCCGCTGTGCCCGCCGGGCAGCGACGTGGTGCGCACCTTCAAGTTCCAGAGCTGCTGGGACGGCCGCAACATCGACAGCGCCAACCACCGCACCCATGTGGCCTTCGCCGCCCCCGACGGCTCCTGCCCGGCCGGCTTCCGGCCCATTCCGCAGCTCGTGCAGCGCATCGTCTACGACGTCAAGGCGCCCAGCCTCCAGGACGGCGGCCGTACGGTCCCGCTGTTCGCCGTGGACTCCTTCCCCGAGCAGCTGCACAAGCCCATCACCGATCACGGCGACTTCATCAACGTCTTCGACGAGGACCTGATGCGGACGATGGTCGACTGCATCAACTCCGGCCGCACCTGCGGTGCGACGGGCGGCGACTCCGGTGCGACGGCGTCTCCCACGGCGAGCTCCGGCACCACCGCGGCGCCGGGCTCGGGCGAGACGGCCACCGCCGCCCCGGCGCCGACCGCATCCGGCTCCTCCCCGGCGCCGAGGACCGAGGCGTCGACCTCCCCGGGCCACACCACCAAGCACGACAGGCCGGCGCGGTCCGCGAAGCCCACCTCGGTTCCGCCGTCCCGGTCGGCGCGGCCGGGCACCGGAAAGACGGACCGGGCCACGCAGGCCGCCCCCGACGGGTCGGCGTCGCCCTCTGCCACCGCGTCCCGGTCGCACGAGGCCCAGCCGGCCCCGGCCGGGTCCACTGCGCCGCCCCCGGCGTCGGCCGCGGCAAACGCCCCGTCCGCGGCGGCGCAGACCCAGACCGGGACGACAGGGGGTGGTCTGGCGGAGACCGGAGCGCACCTGTGGCCTGCGGCCGTCGGCATCCTGCTCGCCCTCTCGGGCCTGTTCATGCTGCTCCGGGCCAGGCGTCTGCAGTACTGACCGCGCGGTCGTGGTCCGACTGGAGCAGCGGGTCGTTACTCACTTGCGGGTGAACGGGTGGGTGGCCTGCTCTGGTGGCCGGTGGGCACGGGCGGTGTGTCGTGGGCATATGCCGTAAAAAGCGACAAAAGCGCGCATTCAACCGGTAAATGGTCATTACATGCGAGTGTTACAGAATCGTGTGTGATCCGTAATGTTCTCCGCGAGTCCCACGGCGAGTCGGGGGTGCGGACTGCAGGGTGTGGATGCGCGGCCGACCGGCCGCCAGCGTGCACCCTAGCGAAGGGGGACTTCGTGTCCGTTTTTGCTTCTGTCCGTCGCCTGACCGCCACTGTCGGCCTGGCCGTTGCCGCCGTGGGTGTGGCGGCGCTGCCGGCCGTGGCGGCCGAACACTCCGCGGCCCGCCCGCACCAGGCGGTGTTCGTCACCGGCGCCCAGCACTCCCACCCGGGGCCGGGCGACCACCGCGGCCGTGACCACCGTCGTGACGGCCGGTGGCGCGGCGGCGACGGATGGCGCGAGCACCGTCGTGGCCACGACGGCTGGCGTCACCGCAACCACTGGCGTCACGAGGACCGCCGGCACCACGGGGGCGGTTGGCACCACGAGGGCGGCTGGCACCGCGGTCACGGCCACTGGCGCTGAGCCGCCGGCCGCGGCTGGTGGACAGTGCGGCAGCGGGGCCGGGCAGGGTGCACCCTGCCCGGCCCCGCTGTTGCGTGCGTCGACCGCGCACACGGCTCCGTGTTCCGAAACGGCCCGTCCGACCGGCCGGCCTCAAGCCCTGACCCGTCTCGGGCACCACGGGCCGGCGGGCCCGTGCGCGTGGCGGGCTACTCCGCGAGCCAGGCCGCCCGGTCGGTCGGGAGCAGACCGCCCTCCACAGGGCCGCTGGACAGCAGGACCGACGCGTGGGCCGGCAGCCGGTAGTCCTGCGCCGAGAGGTTGACCACGCACACGAAGCCGGGTTCACGGCGGAACGCGAGCACCCCTTCGGGGGCGTCGAGCCAGGCCAGGGTCCCCTCGCCGAGGGCGGGATGCTCGCGGCGCAGCCGCAGGGCGGCGCGGTACAGCTCCAGCATCGACGAATCGTCCCCGGTCTGGGCCGCCACGCTCAGCTCGGCCCACCGCGCGGGCTGCGGCAGCCAGGGTGCGGCGGAGGCGCCCTCGGGACTGAAGCCGTACGGTGCGCTCTCGCCGGACCACGGGATGGGCACCCGGCAGCCGTCGCGGCCCCGGTCGGTGTGGCCGGACCGCTCCCAGACGGGGTCCTGGAGGACCTCGTCGGGCAGGTCCTCCACCTCCGGCAGGCCCAGCTCCTCGCCCTGGTAGATGTAGGCGCCGCCGGGCAGGGCGAGCATGAGCAGGGCGGCCGCGCGGGCCCGCCGGGTGCCCAGCTCCAGGTCGAGGGGGCCCTCGGGGCGGTACGGCTCGTTCGCGGTCCACCGCTTGACCGTCCGGCGGCCGTAGCGGCTCGGGTGGCGCATCACGTCGTGGTTGGACAGCACCCAGGTGGCCGGAGCGCCCACCGCGCCGAGCATGGCGAGCGAGTCGTCGATGACCGCGCGCAGGTCCTTGGCGTTCCAACTGGACATCAGGAAGTCGAAGTTGAACGCGGTGTGCAGGCCGTCAGGGCGGACGTAGGCGGCAAGCCGCTCGGGGGTGTCCGCCCAGGCCTCGGCGACGAACGAACGGTCACCGGGGAACTCGTCGGCCACCTTGCGCCAGGCGCGGTAGATCTCGTGGACCTCGTCGCGGTCCCAGTGGGGGTGGTCGACGTGCGTCCGGGGCCCGGCGCCCGGCTCCCGCGAGAGCAGCGGACCGAGCACCGCCGGCTCCTGGCGGGGCGGCAGGTCGGGCAGTTCGGGGTGTTTGACGAGTCCGTGGGCGACGTCGATGCGGAACCCGTCCACGCCACGGCTGAACCAGAACCGCAGGATCGACTCGAACTCCGCGAGCACGTCGGGGTGCTGCCAGTTGAGGTCGGGCTGCTGCGGCGCGAACAGGTGCAGGTACCAGTCGCCGTCGGGCAGCCGGGTCCAGGCCGGGCCGCCGAAGCAGGAGACCCAGTCGTTGGGCGGCTCGGCGCCGTCGGGGCCGCGGCCGGGCCGGAAGACGTAGCGCTCGCGCTCCGGGCTGCCGGGTCCGGCCGCCAGGGCGGCCTGGAACCAGGCGTGCCGGTCGGAGGTGTGGTTGGGCACGATGTCGGGGATGACACGGATCCCGTGCCGGTGCGCTTCGGCGATGAGCGCCTCGGCCTCGGCCACCGTGCCGAACAGCGGGTCGATCGCCCGGTAGTCCGCCACGTCGTAACCGTGGTCCGCCATCGGCGACTTGTACCACGGGTTGATCCAGATGGCGTCGACGCCGAGCGACTTCAGATAGGGCAGACGGGAGCGGATGCCGGCGATGTCACCGACTCCGTCGCCGTTCGCGTCGGCGAAGCTGCGGATGTAGACCTGGTAGATGACGGCGCTGCGCCACCACGGTGCGGTGCGGGGCATGGTGTGGAGTGGGTCCTTCGAAGATCTGGGACGGAACAGGGTCTACGTGGCGTCTACTTGGCCGCGCCCGCGGTGAGTCCGGCGACGATACGGCGCTGGAAGAGCAGCACCATCACCACCAGGGGGACGGTGACGAGCACGCCCGCGGCCATCTGGCTGCCGAACGGGGTCTCGAACTGGGTGGCGCCGGAGAACTTGGAGATGGCCACCGGCGCGGTCTGCATGGCGGACTTGTTGGTCATGGACAGGGCGATGAGGAACTCGTTCCAGGCCGCGATGAAGGTGATGATCGCGGTGGTGAAGATGCCCGGCGCGGCGAGCGGAATGATGATCTTGCGGAACGCCTGGCCACGGCTGCAGCCGTCGATCATCGCCGCGTGCTCCAGTTCGTCCGGCATCTGCCGGAAGAACGTGGTGAGGTTCCACACCGCCAGCGGCAGCGCGAACGACATGCTCGGCACGATCATCGCCTGGTAGGTGTTGATCCAGCCGATGTCGGTGAACAGCTTCAGCAGCGGAACCACGATCGACACCACCGGGAACATCGAGGTGGCGATGATCAGCGTGAGGATCAGCCGCTTGAACCGGAACTCCAGCCGGGCCATCGCATAGGCCGTGAACGTGGCCAGCAGCAGCGCCAGCACCGTGGTGATCCCCGCGACGACGAGGCTGTTGAGCAGCGACCGCGTGAACCCCTGCGACGGGTCGAACACCGCCCGGTAGTTCTCGAGGGACACCGGGGCGGGCAGCAGCGAGGTGTCGAAGATGTCGGAGGTGCGCCGCAGGCTGGAGACCAGCATCCAGTAGAACGGGGCCAGGCAGTAGGCCACCACCGCGGCGACCCCCACGTAGAGCAGCCGGCTCCGCCAGTTCGCCGTGCGCCTCATGCCGTCACCTCCGCGCGCCGGGGCACCAGGACGCGCCTGGTCCTGCGGGCCGGGCGTGCGCCGCCGTCGCCGACCAGGTCCGTGCCGAGCAGCCTGACGAAGGCCAGCGCGATCAGCAGGACGTAGACGAAGAGGAGCACGGCGTAGGCGGAGGCCGGTCCGAAGCGGACGTTGGAGGCCTCGTTCTGGGCGAGCATCGACAGCGTCTCCACCGAGTTCTTCTGCGCCCCGATGAGGATGTAGGGCAGGTCGAACATCCGCAGCGCGTCCAGGCAGCGGAAGAGCACCGCCACGAGCAGCGCGGGCTTCACCAGGGGCAGGGTGATGTGCCAGAACCGGCGCAGCGCGCTGGCCCCGTCGATGCGGGCGGCCTCGTACACCTCCGTCGGGATGACCTGCAGGCCGGCCAGGACCAGCAGCCCGATGAAGGGGGCGGTCTTCCACACCTCGGCGATGATGACCGCGACCTTGGCCTGGAAGCCCTCGGTGGTCCACAGGATCTGGTGGCCGAGGAGGGCGTTGGCGATGCCGTTGGCGTTGAAGATCCACCGCCACAGCAGGGCGGAGATGGCCGTCGGCACCGCCCACGGCACGAGGATGCCGGCCCGCACCAGCGCCCGGCCCCGCAAGGCCTGGTGCATGATCAGTGCCATCGCGACACCGATGACCGTCTCCAGTCCCACCGTGACGACCGTGAAGAACGTGGTGTTCCAGAAGGCGTTCCAGAACCGGTCTCCGGCGGCGCCGAAGATGTCGCCGTAGTTCCGCAGCCCCACGAACGGCTCGGTGGTGCGGATGAAACCCGTCTTCGGGTCCAGGCCCTTCGGCCCGTACAGCGACTCCCTGAGCGCCATGAGCGTCGGATAGAACACCACGATCGTCAGCACCAGGAGCGTCGGGGAGACCAGCAGCGCCGCCATCCGGCCCGAACCCGCGCTCGCCCGGGACCGCGCGCGGCGGCGCGGACTCACGCCGGCCGGGGACCGTCCGGAGGCGTCGCCGCGCCCGTGCGCGGTGGTGTCGGGTGGCATCGTCGTGTCGGCCATGACCCGCTCCTTACTGCGCCGCGGACTTCTGCAGGGCGCTCTGCAGGTCCTTGAGCGCCTGAGCGCTGCTCTTGCTGCCGGTCAGCGCGGCGTACGCCTCCTGCTGGATCGCCGAGGTCACGTCGCCGTAGTTGACGACCCGCGGGCGCGGGACCGCGCGCAGGATGGACTGCTTGAGGACGGGCAGGTACGGATACTGCTTGATCAGCGAGGCGTCGTCGTACAGCTTCGCGTACGGCGGGGCGAGGGAGGCGTCCTTCAGGAACGTGGTCGCGCTCTCCTCGCTGCTGAAGAACTTCATGAAGTCGACGGCGGTCGCCTTGTTCTTCGCGTACGACGACAGGGCCAGGTTGTGCCCGCCCAGGCTGGAGGAGCCGGGGCCGTTGAGGCCGGGCAGCGGCGCCACCGCGAACTTCCCCGCCACCTTGCTCTTCTCGGCCAGCGCGTACACGTAGGGCCAGTTGCGCAGGAAGACCAGCTTGCCGGACTGGAACGCCTGGCGGCCGTCCTCCTCCTGGTAGGTGACGGCCTCCTTGGGGATCGTCCCGTCCTTGACGGCACCGGCGAGGAAGTCCAGGCCCTTGCGGGCCGCGGGGGTGTCGACGTCCGGCTTGCCGTTCGCGTCGGTGATGACGCCGCCCGCGGAGTTCACGGCCTCGGCGAAGTTGACGGTCAGGCCCTCGTACTTCTGGAACTGACCGGCGTAGCACGACATGCCCTTGGCCTCGGGCAGCTTCTTCACCTTGGCGCAGTCGGCGGTCATCTCGGACCAGGTGGTGGGCGGCTGGGCGATGCCGGCCTTCTTCAGCAGGTCGGTGCGGTAGTACAGCATTCCGCCGTCCGAGGCCGCGGGCACCGAGTACAGGCCCCCGCGGTACCTTCCCGTCTCCACGACGGGCTTGAGCATGTTCTGCAGCGGGAACTGCTTCTCGGGCAGGCGGTCGATCCACTGGTGGGCGGCGAACTCCGACGTCCACACGACGTCGAGGGAGAGCACGGTGTAGGCGTCGGACTTCGTCTGCGCGTTCTGGATCATCTGCTGCCGCTGGGAGTCCGCGTCCGTCGGCAGCTGCACGAAGGTGACCTTCTCCTTGGGGTGCTGCTTGTTCCAGCGATCGATGACCTTCTGCACGACGCCGGAGGCGTCCTTGCCGGCGACGTACGTGATGGGGCCACGGCCCTTGAACGACGTGCTCCCGGCCTGCTGCCCGGAGCCGCTGTCCCCGCCGGAGCCGCAGGCCGTGAGAAGCAGGCCGGCGGCGACGAGCGGTGCGGAGCACTGGAGGGCTCTGGTGGTCCTGGTCTTCACTGTCTCTCTCCTGGTCGTGCGGAACCGAAGGCGCGACTGATCGCCCGTGAGACTGTGCTGTCACGGCATGCTGCTCTGAAAAAGACCAGGTCAAAGCATGTGATGCGGACGTGGGGGAGCGCTGCTTCGAACCCGGCGTGACAACGCTTGCACGCTAGGAGTGCACTCAAGGGAAGTCAATCCGTAAGGTGCCGGTAGTTCGAACGAATGTAGATGCGGTGCGCAGCCTTTTCATGGGCAGAAAGGGGCGACTCACCTCATGTGGGTCCGATGACAGCGCTGTCACGAGCCACGGCTCGCAAGCCGTCCCTTGTGCTAACTTCCCGCTCATGGCACCCGCTCAACGGCACCCCACGATGGCAGACGTCGCCGAACGAGCCGGCGTCTCGCCGTCCACCGTCTCCCGCACTCTGCGCGGCCTGCCCACCGTCTCGCCGGACGTCCGCGCCCGGGTCGAACAGGCCGCCAGGGAGCTGAACTTCGCGGTCTCGCGCCAGGCGGCGAGCCTCGTCACGGGCAGGACCGGAGTGGTGGCGGTGCTCGTGCCGACGCTCAACTCGTGGTTCATGGGATCGGCGCTGTCCAGCCTCGGCCCCCTGCTGCGCGCGGCCGGGCGGGAACTGAACGTCTACGTCATCCCCGACATGGCCGAGCGCACCGCCTTCTTCGAGCGGCTCCCGGCCCGCCGCAACGCCGACGCACTGCTCGTCTTCGGATTCGACCTCAACGAGGCGGAGACCGCGCGCCTGGACGACCTGAGGATGCCGGTCATCTACGTCAGCCAGCACGCCGAGGGCCGGCCGAGTGTGTACGTCGACGACGTCGCCGGGGCGTTGAAGGCCACCCGGCATCTGCTCAACCTCGGGCACCGGCGGATCGCGTTCGCGCCGACCACGGGGCCCAGCGGCTTCAGCTTCAGCTCGCGCGAACGGCTGCTGGGCTATCGGCAGGCGCTCACCGAGGCCGGCATCCCGGTCGACGACGAACTGGTGGTCGCGATGGCGGCCGAGGACCGGCGCGGTCTCGTCGCGGGTGTGGGGCGGCTGCTGAGCCTGCGCGAGCCGCCCACCGCCCTCTTCGCCGAGCAGGACGAGCTCGCCGTGGCCGTGATCCACACCCTGCGCCAGGCCAGGATCGAGGTGCCGGAGCGGATGTCCGTCATCGGCTTCGACGACCACCAGGTGGCCGAGTGGTTCGACCTGTCCACGGTGGCCCAGTCGCCCTCCGACATGGGCCGGGTGGCCGGGGAACTCGCTCTGCGGCTCATCGACGACTCCGAGGCGGACCACACGCGCCACATCGTCCTGCCCACCCACCTCGTCCCGCGCGCCACCACGGCCCCCTGGGCGGCGACGCACGAGGACGGCGAGACGCCGCAGGCCGGCGGTTGACGGGCGCGGCACCGCCGTCCCCGGCGCGCCGGCCGCGTGCCGGGCGTGGAACACACACGCGGGACCGTCACCCGGACGACGACAGGCGGCGGCGCGCCGCTGTCGACGAAGCCGCCGCCGCGCAACCCCGCCTCGTCCACGCGGCGGCCCGCGAGGACACGCGGCGGCCCGCAAGGACAGGGAGCCTGCGCCGCGGAGCCGCCCTCCTGCGGGCTCGGCGCAGCGGCCGTGACGAGGAGCTTGGCCGATCAGCGGGCGATGCGGTGCATCCTGCCCCCGTGACGCAGCCGGATCGCCCCGTAGACGAGGTCGGCGAGGAGCACGGCGGCGCCGATGACCAGCAGATAGAACAGCCCGTGAGCGGCGAACCCGATGATGCCGAGCACGACGGCCACGAGGATCAGGAACAGGAACAGGCTCATGGAGTCTCCCGGCGGCTCGGGTGGTTCAGCGGCGGGCGAGGCGGCGCTCGCCGCCGGCGCCCGGGGCGTAGTCGAGTGAGTAGTGGGCGAAGACCGCCGGCTCTTCCGTCGCCGGCAACTCCCCGTCGGTGTCGATCGAGGGGGCCTTCTTGACGATGTTCTTGTCGTAGGCCACCTTCAGGTACCCCGGACCGACGGTCGCGTCCGCGAGGGGGACGAACGCCAGCCGGCGGCGGGTGGGCATGCCGATGGTCACGGTCGCGTAGAAGGGCCTGTCGGTCGCGGTGTCGACGTAGACCGACTCCAGCACGCCGATCTTGTGGCCGCCGGAGTCGACCACGTCATGCCCCCGCCACTCACGGATGTCGCCTGCCTCGAACATGATGAACCTCCGCAGAACTGCCGCGCGAGTACCCATGACCGGGCGGCTGATGCCCTCGACCGCCCCTGCCGCGTCCACGGGGGCCGGAAGGGTCTCGTGCGGAAACGGCAGGCCCGCGCTCATCACGGTCCGGCGCCGTCCCGCGTTCTCCACGCCGACGCCGACGCCGACGCCGACGCCGACGCCGACGCCGACGCCGACGTACGTGGCACGCCGCACGTGGCACGGCGCACGGCGCCCTGCCCGCGGCCGACGGCGCCGTGATCCTCCGCGGGCATCTCCCCGCCCGCACCGAGCCGGCCCGGCGTCGGCGGCCCCCTGCCCGGCCGGGCCACCCGCCCGAGCGACAAGCCGACGGACTCGACGGGGCAGCCGGTCGCGGGGACCGGCGCCTGCATCGAACCGACGGGGCGTGCCCCGCTCCACCCACGTCGCGCCGCTGCTCACCGACCGGGGTGTTGCCCCGGACCGGCTCACCGGCCGGCGCTCGGGCCGCCCCGCGGGCCCCACCTGCCGGTTGCTGCCCGAGGAGCCCCGGCCCGGGTCACTGGGCGGGGCGCCGGCAGTGCAGGAACAGGTGCGGCTCGGGTACGGCGTCGGGGTGGGCCGGAGCGAACTCGGCCCGCTCCTCGGCCAGTACCGTCAGCCCCGCACCGGTCGCCAGTTCCGTGAACGCCCCGGCGGCGAAGCTCGTCACCCGCACCGGCTGTCCCAGGAAGACCCCCTCGACGCCCTCCACGTCGAGGGGCACGGTGGCCAGCGCCACCAGCCCACCGGGCCGCACCGCCCGCGCCATCCGGCGCACCACGGCGGACTGCTCCGCCCGGGACATCTGCAGCAGCGAGAAGTACGCACAGACCGCGTCGTACGCCCCGTCCTGAAGGGGGAGTTCGCGGATGTCGGCCCGGCGGAACTCGGCGCCGGGCACCTGCCGGGCGGCCAGCGCGACCATGACGGGCGAGACGTCGACGCCGAGCACGTGGTGTCCCGCGCCGGTGAGCGTCTCGGCGGTGGGGCGTCCGGTCCCGCTGCCCACGTCCAGGACCCGGCTGCCCGGTGCCAGCCGGTCCAGCAGCCATCGCAGCGAGGCCCGGTGCGCCTCGGAAGAGGCGAACGCCTTCTCGTAGTCGAGGCCCAGCGCGTCGAACACCACGGCCGCCGGCACCCGGCGCTCGTCCTCGGCCACCACCGCACCTCCCGACGTCCGGCACCGACGCGGGCATCGTCGCACCCCTGGCGTCCGCCCACAACGGCGCATTTCCGGACCCGTTTGCGCGCCTCGGCCCGTCCACGGCAGGGTTCGGGTGTGTCCACCTTGCTGATCGTCCACCACACCCCGTCGCCCAACTGCCAGGCCCTGTTCGAGGCCGTCGTCTCCGGCGCGACGACACCCGAGATCGAGGGCGTCCGGGTGGTGCGGCGGGCGGCCCTCGCGGCCACCGCCGCCGACGTCCTCGACGCCGACGGCTACCTCCTCGGCACGCCCGCGAACCTCGGCTACATCTCCGGAGCGCTCAAACACTTCTTCGACCAGATCTACTACCCGTGCCTGGACGAGACCCGCGGCCGCCCCTTCGGCTACTACGTCCACGGAGGCAACGACGTCACCGGCGCCCTCCGCGCGATCGAGTCCATCACCACCGGGCTCGGCTGGCGCCGTGCGGCCGAACCGGTCACGGTCACCGGTGCACCGGCGAAGAGCGACACGGAGGCGTGCTGGGAGCTCGGGGCCACCCTCGCGGCCGGTCTGTCGGACTGAGCGCACCGGCTCCGGGCACGGTCCGCCGGGACCATCCGGTGGGCGCATGCGCGCGCCCGCACGCCCCGCCCGGGCGCAGCCGTGCCCCGTTCAGCCCCCGGTACCAAGGGCTCGGACGTCCATGGACCCTAGCGTGGCGGATGAGGCGTCAGGCGTGACGGGCGCCGGAGTCCGAGAGAGAGAACGCGAATGATCGACGCACAGCGACTGACCAAGAGGTACGGCGAGAAGACGGCGGTCGACGGCCTGGACTTCGTCGTGAAACCCGGCACCGTCACCGGCTTCCTGGGCCCGAACGGCGCCGGCAAGTCCACCACCATGCGCATGATCGTCGGCCTCGACGCCCCGACGAGCGGCTCCGTCACGGTGAACGGCCGCCGCTACGCCCGCCACCGCGCCCCCCTCCAGGAGGTCGGCGCCCTGCTGGAGGCGAAGTCCGTCCACCCGGGCCGCTCGGCCTACCACCATCTGCGGGCGCTCGCCCTGACCCACGGCATTCCGCGCCGCCGGGTCGACGAAGTGATCGAACTGGCCGGTCTGGGCAGCGTCGCGAAGAAGCGGGCGGGCGATTTCTCCCTCGGCATGGGGCAGCGGCTCGGCATCGCCGCGGCCCTGCTCGGCGATCCGCAGACGGTGATGCTGGACGAGCCCGTCAACGGCCTGGACCCCGAGGGCGTCCTGTGGATCCGCACCCTGCTGACCTCGCTCGCGGCCGAGGGGCGCACGGTGTTCGTCTCCTCGCACCTGATGAGCGAGGTCGCGCTGGTGGCGGACCATCTGATCGTCGTCGGCCGCGGGCGGCTGCTGGCCGACACGACCGTACGGGACCTGGTGCGCGAGGCGGGCGGCGACACCGTCACGGTCGGTACGCAGGACCCCGCGCGGCTGCGGGAGGTGCTCGCCGGACCGGGCGTGGAGATCACCGGCCGCGTCGGCTCCGAGGAGCTCCAGGTCACCGGAATGACGGCCCGGGAGATCGGGCTGAGGGCGGCCGAGCACGGGATTGCGCTCTTCGAACTGTCCACGAAGGCGGTGTCGCTGGAGGCGGCGTTCATGGAACTGACCAGGGACGCCGTGGAGTACCACGGCTCCACGACCGGCACCGACGTCTCCGGGAGCGCCGCATGACCAGTACGCTCGCCACCACCTCCGCCACCGGGGCCCGTCCGCCCGCCGCCCTCCGCCCCGCCTACCGGGTCACCGGACGACGTGTGCTGTCCTCGGAGTGGGCCAAGCTCTGGTCCCTGCGGTCCACCTGGATCACCCTCGGCCTCGGCCTGCTGTTCCTCGTCGCCTTCGGCGTCATCGCCGCCGTCCGCTACAGGTTCCTGACCGGCTCGCCCCGCATGAGCGGGGAATTCGCCCGCTCGACCGCCCTGAGTCTGTCCCTCTTCGGCACCAACTTCGCCCAACTGGCCCTCGGCGTGCTCGGCGTGCTGGTCACGGCGGGGGAGTATGCCACCGGCGTGATCCGCTCGACCCTCGCGGCCGTACCGCGCCGGCTGCCCGTGCTGTGGTCCAAGGCGGCGGTGTACGGGCTGGTGGCGCTGGTCGTCGGCACCGCGGGCGCGTGCGTCGCCTTCCTCGTCGGCAGCCGGATCGTCTCGGGCACGCCCGCCGCCCTGAGCCCGGGCCACGCGGGAGTCCTGCGCAGCCTGCTGGGCGCCGGGCTCTACCTCGGCCTGGTCGGCGTGATCGGCACCGCGCTCGGCGCGCTGCTGCGCTCGGTGGCCGGCGGCATCGCCGTACTCGTCGCCACCCTCATGCTCGTCCCCGGCCTGATCTCCCTCCTGCCCAGCTCCTGGCAGGACGACATCAGCCCCTACCTGCCGAGCCACGCCGGCGAGTCGATGTTCGCGCTGACGCACGACGCCACCACCCTGACGCCGGGCGCGGGACTGCTCGTCCTGCTCGGCTGGACCGCGCTCGCCCTGGCCGGGGCCGCGTACCGGCTGCTGCACAGCGACGCCTGACCGTCCGCGCCCGCAACGGCGTCGCTTCCCCCGGACGGGTGATTCGCCCGCGTCAAGGCGCGGCGGCGGCCGTGCCGACCGCGGGGACGCGGATGCCCGGCGAGCACGGCCCGGACGGCAGCACGGCCCGCGCCGCCGCGGCCTCCTTCCAGCGGCGGACGACGAGGCGGACGAAGGGCGGACGAAGGGGCGGACCAAGGGCGGACGAAGGTGCGGGGCCGCCGGCACTGGCCGACGATGGACCCGGGTCGCGTCCCGCCGGCGCGGCCACAGCCGGTCGTACGTCGTCGAGCCGAGGGAGCGTCGGATGCGAGCGGACGTCACCGCACCCGGGCGGCCCGTGCCGGACGGCCGGGACGCCGGGGAACTGCTGCGCCGGTGCGCGCGGGACGTGCTCGACGTGGCCGAGGGCATCCGCGCGGTGTCCGCGCGCACCGGCGGCGCCCTCCTCGCGCCGTCCCTGACCGCCTCCGCACGCCGCCGCCCGCGCACCGGCCTCGCCGCCCAGTGGGCGCTGCTGCGGGCCCTGACCAGCCGCGAGGGCCTCGGCGGCCCGGCGGCGGCCGCCGCGCCGATACGCGCGGCGCAGGTCCTCGGCGCCGCCGGACAGGCGCTCGGCCGGGAGAACCTGGCCGCGCCGGTGGCCGTCACCTCCCTGCGCCTGCGGATCGCCGCCGTGCTGGCCGGCCACCCCGAGTTCGCACGCGACCCGGGCATGCGCCGGCTGACGCGAGCCGTCGACGCGGAGCGCGACGCGGACGCCGTACGGGCCCTGCGCGCCCTGCTCCGGGACCGCGGGGCCCACCGCGCCCTGTCCGGGCTCACCCCGCTGATGGCCGAACTCCTCGCCGTTCGCGACCTGCTGGACGGACCCGCGGACGACGGCGGGAGCCGGGCGTGCGACGCCGGCCCGGACGCGGACCAGGGCGCCGCCGAGCCCGTCCCCCTCACCGCTCAGGAGAGACAGGTCGTCGCCGGCGAGGGCTCCTTCCTCGGCTTCCTGCGCAACATCCAGATGCTCGTCGGCGACGGGCGGATCCTCCTGCAGAACGTGCGCGGCCCCGACGGCGTCGTCCGCTACGTCGTCCAGGCGCCCGGCATGGCGCCCGGCCGCCCCCGCAGCGACGCCCCGCAGGACTTCGCCGCCCCCTGGCGCGACCTGTTCCGCACGGACTCGCCGTACGCCCGGTCGATCCTGCGCGCCCTGGTGGACTACGGCATCCCGCGTGGCGCCGATCTGGCGCTGATCGGGCACGGCGAGGGCGGCACCGCCGCGCTCAACCTCGCCCACGACCGGGAGTTCTCCGACACCTACCGGGTCACCCACGTCGTCGCGGTCGGCTCCCCGGCCGGCGACCAGAAGCCGGCCGACCCGCGCACCTGGGTCGCCACCGTCACCAACCAGCACGACCTCGTGCCCGTCCTCGACGGCCGCGACGCGGGCTCCCCCTCCGGTCCGCACCCCGGCCGGTACGAGGTCGCGTACGACGGGCCCACCCGCGAGTTCCCGCTGTGCCACTCGCCCCACGCCTACATCGAGCACCTGCGCACCGTCATCCCCGCGGCCGCCGAGGCCATCGACGAGGCCCTCCTGCCCTATCGCGGCCCCGTCGTGCGCACCCAGGCCTACCGGCTCGGGGACCGCGCGCACCCGCCCGAGGGGCACCCCTTCCTCAGCCTGCCCACCGCCACCCGCCCCACCACGGCCGGTCCGGTCGGCGTGCCGGTGCGCTACTACGACTCCTCCGCCGCTCACCTCTGCTTCCCCGTCGACGCCGCCACGGCCCGCGGCCTGCTGCCCGACGCCCCCCGGATGACGCCGAGCCGGCCCGGCCGGCGGGCGATGGCGGTGCTCTCCCTCTACGAGCACCGCTGCACGACCATCGGCCCGTACGCCGAGATCGCCCTGTCCCTCCTCGTCGACGACCTGTGGCGGCCACGCCCGTACGACGTCGTCGCCGATCTGGTGCGCCGTGTCGACCTGCGCCGCACCGGACGGTACGTGCTGTCCCTCGCCGTCACCAGCGAGGAGGCGCGCGTGGTCGCCCAGGAGATCTGGGGCCAGCCCGCGGTCCGGATGAGCGCCGAGGCCGACCTGACGGGCCGTGACGTGCGCGCCCGGTCACGGGAGCTCGGGCTCGCCGTGGAGGGCAGCCTCGGACCGGGCGTCCGCTGCCCCGAGGCGGACTGGGTCCTCTACGGCCGCCGGGACCGGAACCTGGTGCGCACCCTGGTCCGGGCCCACGGCCGGCGCCGGCTGCACACGGGCACCGGGATCCGGCTGCGGCTCGACACCGCGGCGGCCGAACCCCTCGCCGGGCAGTTGCGCCGGCTCGGCATCGACGCGGCCCGGCCGTTGTGCGTGCTGGCCTGCCCCCGGTTCATGGCCCACCGCAGCGCCGGTGCCGTCCTGCCGCGCTGACGTCCCGTACGAGCCCAGTCGAGTGGGGAGCCGCCATGGTGACCGAGCCCAGCCCAGCGAGAGCGGCCTCGGCCGAGGAACTCCTGGAGAACGCCGCCCAGTTGCGGGTCGACGCCGACCTCATGGACGGCTACGCCCGGCGGCTGCTCGCCACCGCGGCCACCCTGGGCACCTGCCCGGCGGCACCCGGAGGAAGCCGTGCCGCTCTGGAGCGTCAGGCCGCCGCGTGTGCCAGGGCCGGGGAGCAACTGCGCGCCGCCGCAGAGGCGTTGGTCGGCCACGTCCGGGCCCGGGGCTGAGCCCGCCGGGCGCGCCGGCACAGGGCCGGCGCGGTCCCCTGCCCGCGGTGACGGCGTGCGGCGGTCAGGGCTTGCGGGCCACTCCCACGTACACCGGCTGCTCCACTCGCACCCGCATCCCCGGCTCGGGCCGCCAGCTCGTGACCGGTACGACACCCGGCTCGCACAGCTCCAGCGCGTCGAAGAACCGGGCCACCTCCGCGTGCGTGCGGGCCCGCACGAGGGTGTTCCCGGAGCGGTAGACGGCCGCGATCCGGTCCCAGACGCGCCGGTCGAACTCGGCGCTCACATGGGAGAGCAGCAGATGGCTGCCCGGCGCCAGGGGTTCCAGCAGCGTGCGGACGATCCCGTACGGATCCTGGTCGTCGGTGACGAACGGCAGCAGCGCGATCAGCGACAGGCCGACGGGCCGGGAGAGGTCCAGGTGTTCGCGGGCGAACTCCACGATCCGCTCCGGATCGCGGACGTCGGCGTGCACATAGGCCGTACGCCCCTCGGGCGTGCCCCGGAGCAGCGCCTCGGCGTGCCGCAGGACGATCGGGTCGTTGTCCGCGTACACCACACGGGCGTCCGGGGTCACGGCCTGGACGATCTGGTGCAGGTTCGGCTCGGTGGGGATCCCGGTGCCCACGTCCAGGAACTGGGCGACACCCCGGTGGGCGACGTAGCGGGCGGCCCGGTGCATGAACTCGCGGTTGGCCCACGCCGTGTCCTTGACGCCCGGAAACAGCTGCATGACCTTCTGCGCGGCGTCCGCGTCGACCGGATAGTGATCCTTGCCGTCCAGGAACCAGTCGTACATCCGGGCGGAGTGCGGCTTGCCGGTGTCGATCCGCTCCGGGCCGAATCCGGTGTCTGTCACGTCGGCTCTCCTCGCAGGGTGGGGGGGCGGCCGGAGCGCGTCCCCGCCGCGCGGGCGAGCGAGGGGCCTGGCAACCCCGGCCCCCGAGGCGACGGTCCGCCCGACGAGCACGCCCCCCGTGCGGGGCGCGAGCCGCCGGCGGATGCGGACGACCCCTTCCGGCGGCGAATCTAGCGGGGATCCGCGCGGGCCGTCGTCCGGGGCGAGCCGTTTTGG